>NZ_CP049703.1:2965000-3270071 GCF_003688615.2 Parageobacillus toebii NBRC 107807
CGGTCCAGCAGTGATTAATCTCATACCTTCTTGTAAGATATTTCTTGCGGTGTTTACATCTCGGTCATGATGTGTTCTACAATTCGAACATGTCCACACCCGCAAGGTTAGGGTTTTGACTTCTTTGTTTTGATATCCACAATTAGAGCAAAGTTGTAAACAGGATTTTTTTGCTTTTGAAGCGTGGACGTTATTCTGTTTTTTGAAAATCGTCCAGATGTTTTAGCACATTTTGAAGTGCGGTAGAATCGACCTCTTTTAACCATTCCAATTCCTTTTTCAATTGGTTTAACTGATTGGCACAAATGTTATAGGTTAGACCTTTACCTGTTTGTTCATAGGCTTCATTCCACTTGGCTAAGAAGTAATTAAAAACGAAACGACTGCAGCCAATCGATTTGTTAATTGAGTAACACTTGTTCTTTCGTTGGATAGATCCGAAACTTAAATGCTTTGTGCATAAGATTCACTTCCCGCTTCTTGTTTGTTGAGAACACAATATATTACCCGTATTTATAATAATGGATAATGAGAAAAAAGGAGGAGGTGAGAAAAATCGAAATTCAAAACCGCCCAGTATTGAAAATAGAAAAGACACCGTTAGAAATTGCTCTAAATATCATTTCATTACTACTTTTCATTGGAAGTGTTTTGTACTTATTAATGGAATGGCCTTCCTTGCCAAATCGAGTGCCAATGCATTATAACTTTTTCGGAGAAGTAGATAAATGGGGAAGCAAAGGAATAATTTTTTTACATCCGATTATGGGAGCTGTTTTATGGATTGGCCCTACTATTCTTGAAAAATTCCCTCACGCTTATAATTATATTGTCAGTTTAACAGAAGAAAACATAGAACGACAATACAAAAATGGACGTATCATGATTAACGTTGTAAAAAATGAAATACTAATTTATATATCTTACAACATTTGGAAAGATGTAAAAATAGCATATGGACACGATATAGCTTTCGGGACTTGGGATTTAGCTCTATTTCTTATAGTCCTTTTCGGTTCGATGGGCTTTTTTATAGTAAGGTCATTTCGTTTAAGATAAAACATTATTCGATTATTCCTAATAAAACGAATGGGCGAGTCGGTTATATAAAAAGCGTAAAGGGGCTTCCGTATTTGGGAGTCCCATTCTTTATACAATAACCTTTCACAGAATCTTTGTATAAAACAGCGCTGCCTAAAACAAACTATTTGATGACAAATATATTAACGATCCAAAGGAGGGCGCTGTTTATGTCTTTAATCCCTTATGATCCATTTCGCCATTTAGAAACAATGCGCAAGGACCTTAGCCGATTTTTTTCAACCGATTTCCCTTCTCTTTTCACCCATATGGATGACCATATCGGGATGCCGCGCATGGATATGCATGAAACGGAAAACGAATATGTCGTATCGTGCGATCTCCCTGGTCTAGAGAAAAAAGAAGACGTGCACATCGACGTACACAACAATATTTTAACGATTAGCGGCACCATCCAGCGAGACCAAAACATTAAAGAAGAACAAATGCATCGCCGCGAACGCTTTTTCGGCCGTTTTCAACGTTCCATTACGCTGCCATCGGATGCAGCAACAGATAACATTAAAGCAACATATAAAAATGGTGTGCTCGATATCCATATTCCAAAAACAACATCTAGTCCGAAAAAGCGCGTTGATATCGAATTTCACTAATGCAGTAAAGGGAGCTGCTACATTGAACAGCTCCCTTTTGAACAAACTTGACTGCTTTCTCGAACAATGAGTTTTGTTGGTACAACCACTTTTTTGCAAATGGTTCGCTTCGTCGTTAGTCTCTCTACTAACAATTCTACCGCCGTCTCTCCCATAAACTCTGTATACACTTTTACCGTTGTTAATGGCGGGTGGATAAATTTGGCGGTCGGAATATCATTAAATCCGACGATAGATATATCATCAGGAACTGGAATTTGCGCTTCATGAAGCGCGCGCAGCGCCCCAATCGCCATCGAATCACTGGCGATAAAAAACGCGGTTGGAATGTCTTTTGCAGAGATTGCTTGTTTCATTAATCGATAGCCGTCTTCAGCGGTAAAACTTCCTGTCCATACATATCGCGAATCATATATTCCTTTCAAGTATAAATATTCGTAAAACGTTGCTTCGCGCTCATCATGAAGAAGTGTTTGTCCGTCTACATATTCACGCCCGCCAATATAGCCGATTTTTTTGTGGCCGAGTTGAAGAAGATAGTCTAACACGGTAATCGTTGATTTCCTTAAATCAATGACAACGGAGTCAAATTTTTGCTCATCTGGCGAACAATCTACAAACACGATATGTTTAGTACTTGCTGCAAACGCGTTTATATCTTTTGGCCCAAACTTTCCAACCGCAATAATTCCGTCTAAATTTTCCATCCGCTCCCCTGGATAGGAACCATTTTGTTTAAACAACTTTACCAGCTCGATTTGCCGTTCAAAACATTCTTTTTCTACCCCTAAGCGAATCGCCATGTAATACGGATCATCAAGTTCTTGCCGTTCCGAGTACCAATGAACAAGCCCAAATCGAAATCGTTCTTTCGTTTGTTGGCTGCGTTCCCGCAATGTTTTATAATTCAATTGTTGAGCTACTTCGAAAATGCGTTTTCTCGTTTCATCCGATACCGATAAGGTTGTATCATAATTAAGAACGCGCGATACAGTGGCAACAGATACTCCCACTTTTTCCGCAATTTCTTTTAACGTCGCCATTGGTGAAATAGATCCCTTCCTCCATATGTTTTTTACAATAAATTTTCTTTGCCAATATTCTAGATCATATCATTCTGCCCCTATTTCTATTTGGAACCACCATGTAAATACACCTTTTGCTTCCACAAATGAAACTTTCCGAATGGCATAAGCGACAGACAAATTATCGTACACTCCGGTGCATGGTTCGAGCGCCAAATTATAGTCGCCGCGATAGCCACCTTGTGTTTTCCAAACTCCTAAATACGGAATTTTTTCCGCTGGATAGTGGTACATTAGTTTGCGTCCTGTATTTTCTTGAACGATTCCGCACATTCCTTTCGGGACGCGCTCGGTAAAATAAAATTTCTCACAGTTGTTCGCAGATGGCGGCTCCATTTTTGATAAATCCAACGGTTTCCCTGTTTTTCGCGAAATCGTAACGGGATACGGATGAATTGTTCCCCATTCGCCAAGATGTTCCGTCTGATGTTCGACGGTCATTACGCTGGTCAAACTGTCAGGAACGACGATTTTTGTATATTCGTCACATCGCAAAAGCGCATGAGGGGTCCAAATAAAGTAAAATCGTGTGTCGCCATCATTGGTGACCGCATAATCAAAACAAAGTCGATTCATTTCTAACCAAACTCGCTTTGTCATCGTATATGGGAAAACAGGACTTTTGACAGTAAAAACAACCGTCTCCCCTTCCAAACGATATTCCCACGGAAGCGCCCATACTTCTCCGTGATCAGGAATCGGCTTTCCCGTTACAGGATCAAAACAAGCATCGATGCTTGGAAATACCTCATCGAATCCACTAGAATCATAGTCGCTAAAAACAGCGCCGTAACTCGGTATGGTGAGCGTATCACTTTTTGCTTGAAACAACCATTCTTTATTCGTTTCTTTATCGATTAACGAAGCGAGTTTACTGCCGTACTCCGGCAAAAACACGGCTCTTATGTAATTGTTTTCCAAAATGATGCTTTTTAGTCCTTTGAACGTTCCTTCCCGAATCATGACAACTTCTCCTGCACTTTCCGTAAAAAAGTATGAAATGCTTGTTTTCCTCTCTTGGTTCGTTTAAAAACACCAGCGTGTTCTAATACGGTAATAAATCGCTGCCCTACCTCATGCTGTAAAATATCCAACACGGTTTCTTTCGTAATGTCTGTATATTTGCTGCGAATTTCTTCATACCAGTCCCAATGTTTTAACAACGCTGGGTCCCAATCCTCTTTTTTCGTATGTTGAATAAGATATTGTGCTAATATGTCCAATTCTTTCGCAAGTCTTCCAGGTAAAACGGCAAGCCCCATCACTTCAATTAAACCGATATTCTCCTTTTTAATATGATGCAATTCTTCATGAGGATGAAAAATCCCGTATGGATGTTCACGTGATGTCCGATTATTGCGCAAAACGATATCCATTTCAAATAAACCGGCGCGCCGTCTCGCGATTGGCGTGACGGTGTTGTGCGAAGTAGTACCGCTTTTGGCATAAATATCGACACTCGGATCACTATACGTTTGCCACGTCCGGTAAATGACATCAGCCGCTTCGAGCACTTCCTCTTTTTTGCCGCGAAGGCGAATGACTGACATCGGCCAGCGGACGATCCCTGCCGCAAGTGACGGAAAAGAAGAAAAAGAAACATATTCTTCGATTTCAGCTTTTTCCATCGCAAACGTGTAGTTTCCACCTTGAAAATGATCATGCGCTAAAATCGAGCCGCCGACAATCGGCAGATCAGCGTTCGAGCCGATGAAATAATGCGGAAATTTTTCGATGAAATCAAGCAAGCGCGCGAATGTTTTTCGTTCCATTTTCATCGGCACATGCTCAGCATGGAACACGATGCAATGTTCATTGTAATACACATATGGAGAATATTGGAAATACCACTTCTCGTCTAATAACGTAAGAGGAATGACGCGATGATTAGAGCGCGCCGGATGATGCCACGTTCCTTCGTATCCTTCATTTTCTTTGCATAGCACGCACTTTGGGTACGAAGATGCCGGCGCGTCTTTTAATTTGGCGATTTCTTTCGGGTCTTTCTCTGGTTTGGATAAATTGATCGTAATATCAATCTTTCCGTATTCTGTTTTCGTTTTCCATTGTTTATTTTTCGCAATCCGCGCTGTGTGAATGTAGTTGGAGGCTTTGCTAAGAGAATAAAACCAGTCGGTTGCTAGTTTCGGGTCTTTATTGTATTTGGCATAAAATTCACGGATCACTTCGGATGGACGCGGCATTAAACAGTTCATCAGCTTGGCGTCCCATATATCCCGCTCTGTCGTCGTATTCGTCTTGATGCGGCCATTTTCGTACGCCCAATCTAAAATGGCCTCTAATATCGGTGAAGGAGAGGAAAAGGACACATCCTTTACCTCCACTGGTTTCCACTCCTCTAACTGCAGCGCCGCGAGCAGGCGATTGCGCGTGTAAACGATATCTTCACGATGAATCAGTCCGTTTGCGATCCCGTATTGGATGAGCTGTTCTAACGCTTCAAAAATGTCTGCCACCGTCACACACCTCGATATCCGTTCGGTTTCGCTTGATGCCACTCCCATGCGGAAGCGACAATATCAATAATCGATGTATATTTCGGCTCCCAGCCGAGTTCACGTTTAGCTTTTTCCGAGGATGCGACGAGCTTCGCCGGGTCTCCCGGGCGCCGCGCCATGACGCGTGCCGGAATCGGATGGCCTGTTACATTTCTAGCTGCTTCGATGACTTCTTTTACGGTAAATCCGCTGCCGTTTCCTAAATTATAAACGTTGCTTTCCGCACCGCTTCGCAATTTTTCAACAGCTAAAATATGGGCGTCGACTAAATCAAGAACGTGAATATAGTCGCGGATGCAGGTGCCGTCAGGCGTATCGTAATCATCTCCAAAAATATGAATCTCTTCCCGCTGCCCAAGCGGCACTTTTAAAATCAACGGGATTAAGTGCGTTTCCGGATTATGGTCTTCGCCGATGATCGTCCCGTATGCCCCCGCGACATTAAAATAACGAAGAGAGATGTAACGAATTCCGTAAGCACGATCGACCCATTTCATCATTTTTTCCATCGCCAATTTCGTTTCTCCATATGTGTTGGTTGGCAGCGTTGGATCCGTTTCCACAATTGGAATTTGTTTTGGTTCCCCATACACCGCCGCTGTCGAGGAAAAGACGATTTGTTTCACGCCGAACTCGTTCATTACTTCTAACAATACTTGCGTACCGTAAACGTTATTGTCGTAATATTTAAGCGGCTCTTGCATACTTTCGCCGACAAGGGAGTTGGCGGCGAAATGAATCACCGTATCGATCTCATGCTTACGAAATACATCGCGCAAAAACGCGCGGTCGCGAATATCCCCTTGATAGAAGGTCGCTTCCGGATGAACCGCCTCCCGATGCCCTGTTTGCAAATTGTCAACAACAATGACCTTTTCTCCCTTTTCGATTAAGCGATATACCGCATGGCTGCCGATATAGCCTGCGCCGCCGCAGACAAGAATCATACGCTCATCTCCTTTTCTCCCGTTATTTCTTTCGCTCCATCACCAATTTTCACAACATAAAAACTAGCTTCATAGCCAATTTTTTTCGCATATTCATTCCCTACTTGCTCAATAAAAGAAGGAATAAACTCATCTTTTACAATATTTACGGTACAGCCGCCAAAACCAGCTCCAGTCATGCGGGCGCCGATCGTCCCTTCGTGGTTCCACGCCGCTTCAACAAGCGTATCAAGCTCTAATCCTGTCACTTCATAATCATCGCGCAGCGAAATGTGGGATTGTTTCATTAACTCGCCAAAGCGCGCCAAATCTCCTTTTTCCAACGCAGTAGCCGCCTCTATCGTTCGTTCATTTTCCGTCACGGCATGGCGTGCCCGCTTTTGTTCGATTGGAGAAAGAAGGTGATCATACTGTTCTAATTGCTCGCTTGTCAGCTCGCCAAGCGACTCGATATTTAGCTGCGCTTTTAATTTCAACAAAGCAGCTTCACACGTCGATCTTCGTTCGTTATACGCTGAATCGGCCAAACCGCGCTTTTTATTCGTATTTGCGATGACAATCGAACAATGATTGAACGCCACAGGAATATAGCGGTATGCCAGCGTTTGGCAATTTAAGAGAATCGCATGATTTCGCTTTCCCATTCCGACGGCAAATTGATCCATAATGCCGCAGTTGACGCCGACATATTCATTTTCTACTTTTTGGCTCATTTTCACAAGTTCGAGCATATCGATATGCTGCTCGAATAACTCATTCATCATCACCGCCGTAACTAATTCAATCGAAGCGGAAGACGATAACCCGGCACCGTTCGGGATCGTTCCATAATACAAAATATCAAGTCCCGTCTCGATCGGATAAAACGATTGAAACGCAGCAATAACTCCCTTTGGATAATTTGCCCATCCATGCTTGTCTTGATAGGATAGGTCGTCATAAGATACGGTAATGATCCCTGTTTCCGGAAAATTTTTCGAGTAAAAGCGGATAAACGGATGTGCCGTTTTTCGCACAAGCGCATACGTCCCAATTTCCAAAGCGCACGGCAGCACATGCCCGCCGTTATAGTCCGTATGCTCGCCAATTAAATTCACGCGGCCTGGCGCGAAGAAAATACGAATTTCTTCATTTCTGCCTCCAAATAATTCAGTAAACGTTTTTATTAAATTGGTGATCATGAATGATACCCCCTAAATATACCTTTAGTAAATATTTTAGTAAAATTTTTATTATTGATCAATAAAAAAAGAAACATTTTCTTTTTGGAACACGTATAAGAAGTAGCTTATTCCATCATCTTATATATAAGGGGGTTATCCAATGGAAACAAAACAAGTATTAGAACAAGAACTGCAATCAATCCACCGCTGGGAACAAGAGCAAAAAGATTTATGGTTTTGGGAAAAGCTTGGACGGCTGCCGTTTAAAGTACTTGATCAGCTGACACCGAGCATCGTACATAAAAAACTCGGGCAATTGCTTGACGAACTGGGAAGTTATATACAAACAGGCGGGCAATATCTTGTCAATGAAGAAAAAATATTAGAGAAACTCCACGTCGCAACGGTGCAACAAGCCGCACATCTGCCGCTTGCGACAATGGACCGCGTTTGTGATGAGTTGATTCAATCGCGAGTAACATTCGCGCAATACCAGGGGGCAACGACAGGCGTCGGTGGAATACTGACACTTGCCATTGACATTCCGGCATTGCTCGGTCTTGCGTTAAAAACATTACAGGAAATCGCCATTGTTTACGGTTATAACCCGAAAGAGAAAAAAGAACGTATTTTTATTGTGAAATGTTTACAATTTACTTCCGCTGATATTGTCGGCAAAAAAGCGATTTTGGACGAGCTTACGTCATTTTCCAACGAGCATCGGCAAGTTTTTTCCCAAATCCAAGGATGGCGCGAAGTGATGATGACATTCCGTGACCAATACAGCTGGAAAAAGCTGTTTCAATTTGTTCCAATTGTCGGCATTATTTTTGGCGCGGTGTTTAATAGAGCTTTTATTAAAGATATCGCTGAAACAGGGAAAATACTGTATCGGAAGCGGCGGATTTTAGAAAGACTCTCTCAACTAGAAACCGGTGTCTAGCCGCATTCTAGACACCGGTCTTACTTTATTAATGTGATTCTTTTAAATGCCAAATGACGCTGATGAAATCGCCGCGGCGCTCCGGAACATTCAGTCCCACATACATCAGTTCATCGCCGCCGTACACTTCTCCGCTTCCGGTGATTTCGTAATCTTTATTTGGATCCAGCCCTTTAAGCCGCAAGAACGACAGCGGTGCATTCGCTTCCGCCAGCACGCGAAAATAGGCGACAAACGCTTCTGATTTGTCTTCCGCTACAAACATCCATGCCGTTTCATTTCCTTCAAATGGGCTTAGTATTCTGTAAAACGTTCCAAACTGCACAAGACGGCGAATGTCTTTATAAAATGCGACTTGCTGCTTGACAATGGCTTTTTCTTCTTCGCTTAACTTTGTCAAATCCAGTTCATAGCCAAAGTTTCCCGACATCGCCACATGCCCGCGCATTTCCAGCGAGGTGATGCGATGAACTTGATGATTCGGAACAGCTGACACATGAGCGCCCATAGCGCTAATCGGATAAACGAGACTTGTACCGTATTGGATTTTCAAACGCGAAACAGCGTCGGTATTATCACTCGTCCATGTTTGCGGCATGTAATATAGCATCCCCGGGTCAAACCGTCCTCCACCGCCGGAACAACTTTCAAATAAGATATGCGGAAAACGTGAAGTGATTTCCTCCATCACCCGATATAACCCTAACATGTAACGGTGCACCGTTTCGCGCTGCCGTTCCGGAGGCAGGGCGGCAGAACCGATTTCCGTCATATGGCGGTTCATATCCCACTTCACATACGAAATCGGAGCGCTTGCCAACACATCGGACACAACTTGAATAATGTAATCGCACACTTCCTTGCGGGAATAGTCCAACACAAGCTGATTTCTCCCTTCGGAACGCGGACGATTCGGCACATGAAGGCACCAGTCCGGATGATTCCGATACAGCTCGCTGTCCACTGAAACCATTTCCGGTTCCATCCATAGACCAAACTGCATGCCCATTTGGTTAATGTTTTTTGCCAGCCCTTCTAGTCCATTTGGCAGCTTCTGTTTATTGACGAACCAATCTCCTAACGAACTGCGGTCATTATCGCGTTTGCCAAACCAACCGTCATCTAACACAAATAGCTCAATTCCTAATTCTGCCGCTGTTTTCGCAAGGCGCAAAATTTTTTCTTCATTAAAATCAAAATACGTCGCTTCCCAGTTATTAATAAGAATTAGTCTCTCGCGATCCCGATATACTCCGCGCGCCAAACGAGTTCGATATAGCTGATGGTATGTTTGCGACATCCCGTTTAGCCCTTTATCTGAGTACACCATGACAACTTCAGGTGTTTGAAACGACTCGCCTGGTTCTAACAGCCACGTAAAATCAAACGGATTAATTCCCATGGATACACGCGCCGTGCGAAACTGGTCGACTTCTATTTGCGCAAGAAAATTGCCGCTGTACACGAGGCTAAAACCGTATACTTCCCCATAATCTTCGTTTGCTCCTTTTTGAAGCAAAGCGATAAATGGATTATGTTGATGACTGCTGGCGCCGCGGCGACTTTCTACTGATTGTGTTCCAGACACAAGCGGCCGTCTTTCCACCGCCCGTTCCCTTGCCCACGCTCCCGGCAAATGCAACCATTCGTAGTCAGCATGAGGAAAATCTACGTTCATGCTTAGCGCCCGCAACAGTTTAATACACTCAGAACCATTATTATCAAAACGAACAGAACGCGTAATCACATTCCATTTTTCATATACGGTATAAAGCAGCGTAACATGCAAACCAATAAGCTGGTCTTCCAAGAGAATTTCCAACGTTTCGGCTTCATTTTCGTTTTCTACATAGGTGGCCGGTAGCCCTTCTAGCTTCGGTTTTCCTTTATAAATCCAATGCGTTTTGTAACGCAACTCCGAAATCATCGACCCGTTTTCCAATTGCACTTGATATGCCGGTGTGCGAAAATCGGTATTGCCGTACGTTGGGTATTCCTGCGGCAATGTATCCAATGAGAACGTGCGATCAGACGGGTCGGGATTTGGGGAAAACGGGCGGTCCAAAAACTTAAGCTTTCTCGATCCATTCACATTTCTAATCTTTTTTCCCCAGTAAAGATGGGCTAAATATCCTGATCGAACAATCTGCATCACATAGCTTGTATCGTTCGCTTGTAGGTGAAAGGTTTTTGTTGCATGATTGTATACAATCCCCATCTCCATTCTCCTTCTCCATTTGTTTTTATTTAAGAAATACACTTATTACCCTTTTACAGCACCAGACGACAATCCACTAATAAAGTACTTTTGCAAGAACAAGTACAAAATAATGATCGGCAATGAGCTGAGTAGTGACCCTGCAGCAACCCACCCAACATTGTTTACATATTGCGAGAAGAAAGAAGATAAAGCTACAGTAAGTGTATGTGATTCAGAACTTTGTAAGAAAAATACAGAAAATTGATAGTCATTCCATACATTCACACCCGTTAAAATTATCACAGTTACAGTAACAGGTTTTAGTAAAGGCATAATGATGCGAAAAAACAATGAAAATCTGCTCATACCATCGATCATAGCTGCCTCGTCTAATTCTCTTGGAATCGTATTGATAAACCCTGTAAATAGAAAAATCGTAATTGGCAAGTTAAACGTAACATGCAATAAAATAATCGCCCACGGTTGGTTTAAGCCACCAATATCTACAATAAACTTATAAAGAGGAACGAGAATAGTAAGCGGCGGGACAATCATCGCTGAGATAAAAAACAAGAACATAAATCTATTTAAGCGGGTTTTAAACCTTGCTAGTGGGTAAGAAGCACATGCACCTAAAAACACCACTAAAAAAACGGAGATTACCGTAATCACAATGTTATTGTAAAAAGCTTGATCAAGATTTGCTTCCTTCCATGCATTGGTAAAATTATCGAAATACAATGTATCTGGTGGAAGCCATTTTGAACTTAAATCATCAACTGGTTTAAAGGAGACCGTTATCAATAGATAAAAAGGAATCAGGTGGATGATACTAATCAGAATCGTTATAAGGAGCAATACTTTTTTGCTTTTTTTCATCCGGCGATCTCCTTTCTTCTTAAATAAATTAGTGCCGTAATACTAATGACCGAAATCAGCACAAACATCAAATTGCCAAGTGTGGCAGCATAACCCGCGTCCATACTTGCAAAATAATATTTATACATGACTGTCGACAACGACTGGGACGCGTATCCTGGACCACCTTTTGTCAGTGAAACAATCACATCAAAAAGCTTTAAACCTCCAATTAAATTTAACACAACGTTAATAGTAATCGATGGCATTAGCATTGGAAGAGTCACATGCTTAAACTGCTGCCATGACGAAGCACCATCAATTTGTGCTGCCTCATAAAAATCTCTTGAAATCGTTTGTAATCCTGCTAAATAAATAACCATTGCAATACCTAAATATTGATACGTATTGACAAACATAATAATCCAAACATTCCATTGTGGATCTGCTAATATATTTAATGGCTTATCATGAAATAAAAGGATGATATCATTTAATGCTCCCCCATCATACTGAAAAAAGAAATACCAAATATATCCCATAATGAGTGGGCTGATAATCACTGGTAAATAAATTATAGTGCGTGTAATTCCTCTTGTTTTGATTTCTCTATTAAGCAAAAGAGCATATGCTAATCCTATTACATTTTGAAATAATGTACTTCCGATTCCATAAATAAGCGTGTTTTTTATAATAGTTCCAATATTAGGATCATGTAACATTCGTTTATAGTTATCCAACCCAATCCAATCATACGTTTGTGAAAAGCCATCCCAGTTGGTGAAAGAAATTTGCAATCCTCTCAAGAAAGGGTAAAAAATAAACATGATAAACAACAATAGAGCAGGAAGATACATAATATTTAACCAAATTGGCGAGGATATCTTTTTCATACGTAAACTTTTCTTAGCGAATGAAATTTGCGCTCGTGCTTCTGTTTTCATAACCACTCTTCCCTTCTTTGCTTTACGCTTTGCCATTTTCGGGAATCGCTAATACATTTTATTTCATTGGGTCTGAACACTATTCGGTCAGACCCTGCTTTTATAAAACAACCTATTATTTCTTTTGTTGCTCTCGTAGACGTTGAAATTGTTTTTCCATATTTTCCGAGAATTGCTTCGGTGTAATCGAACCAGCAATCAACTCTTGACCATTTGTGCACATCACATCCCACATACCGTTTGGTAAGTACACGCGGTCAAAATAAGGAAATACACGAATGTTAGCATATTTCTCGTAATATTGTGTAAGCTCTCCTAAATCAGCATTAACCCCCTTTACACCAGCAGGAAGCTTAGTAGCTTCTGCCATTTTCTTTAAGTTTTCAGTCTTCGCAAAGAAATTAATTAATTTTTTTGCTTCTTCTAAATGTGGGGAGTCTTTCCACACAGCTAACGTAAATCTTTCTCCTCCAGAGAATGTCGGTTCATCTCCCTTAACAATCGCCGGAACCGGCATATACCCTACTTTCAAATTCGAATTGATTTCTTTTGCTTGTTCTACAAATGCTGGTCCCATCATTACAAAAGCAACTTTTCCTTCTGCAAACAGCCTTGGCAAATCGCTATATTTTGCCGTCAACACATCTTTATTCATAAGACCCTTATCATATATTTCTTTGAATTTTTCCGGAAGATAAGTCCATTTTGACCAATCAAAGGTTCCATTTAATAAATCTTGCGCATAGTTCTTTTCCGGGCTAATGAATAATGAAGTGGCAAAATAGTCAAAAAATTGGCCGATCATTGCTGCATCAATACCTGAAAAATAAAATGGGGATACTTGTCCATTGCTTTCTTTTTTAATCTTTTCTGCAGCGGCTAACAGCTCGTCAAACGTTTTTGGAACTTCGATATTGTACTTTTCTAAAATATCGGCATTGTAAGTAATTCCATCTTTTGCTTCATTGAGTGGTAAAGCATAAACTTTTCCGTTTTTGTCCGTAAGAACCGGTTTCATCGAATCAGTTAAATTGGAAGCCCAGCTTTCCTTGCTTAAATCAGCCACGTACCTCCCATAGCGAATTTGCGCCCAACCATGTGTGTCAAACACATCTGGCAAATCATTAGCAGCCATTTTCACTTTTAAAATGTTTTCATATTCCTGACCCGGGAAATTTACTTCAACACTAATTTTTGGATTTTCTTTTTCAAACTCTTTTACGATCTCCTTAAACACCCTTTTTCCTTCCTCTTCGTTAATGGTACTAAAAACGGTCAGTTTTACTTTAGAATCAGAATTTGTTCCCGATTCTTTACTGTTACATCCAACCATAAAAGAGAATAAAAATGATATCACTAACATAAAAATTATTGGCCTCTTCATCATCATCCCCCTCTTCTTCCGTAAAATTTGCAAATACTATGAAACGTGGTAAAATAGTAGAATGTGTAGTGCATTTTCTGTATTGGCTAGTCTATAGCTTAACCTCTTTTTATTTCGTGTTTTATCACCTCCTTGAACTTTTTTGAAAGCGTATCATTTTTAAGAATCACATCCACAACTTTTGCGGACTATAAGCTTTGTTGGGAGCACCACTTTCATTGGAATTTCCCGTCCGTTTAAACGATCTATTAACAGATTGACAGCTGTTCTCCCCATCTGTTCTGTATATACTTTGATTGTCGTAAGGGGAGGATTTACATATTCGGCTATTTCTATATCGTTAAAACTTACTATCGATATATCATCAGGAGCACTTAAACCTTCCTCATGTATAGCCCGTAGAGCCCCTATGGCAAGAGGATCGCTAGCTACAAAAAACGCTGTTGGAATATCTGATTGCGTCAAAATCTCCTTCATTGTTTGATAGCCGCTTGCTGTTGACCACTCATTTAAGTAAACAAATTTTTCATCGTAAATCCCATGCTCTTGCATTACTTCAAACGCTGGCCTTCTATCTCAGTTATTTGATAAGAACCAAATTGACGTATATGTTCTTTACCGCCAATAAAACCAATTTTTTTATGACCATGCTGTAATAAATGCGAGATGGCCAATTCTGTCGCTTGGCAAAAATCCGAAACAACAGCATCATAATGTCTTTCATCTGGAGAATAGTTAACAAAAACAAGTCTATCTTCCTTATGAAACATGTTTACTAAACTTTTTGGGTCAATTTCTCCTACAATAATCATTCCATCTAATTTCGAAGCATACAAATCAGCATCATTTTTCGGATCAGTCATTCTAATAATCTTTGTTATATGTATTCCTAAATCTAAGCACTGTTTTTCAATCCCTTCTCGAATAGATAGAAAATACAGGTCATTAAATTCATCTTGTTGGGAACACCAAAGCAGGAGACCTATTTCAATATGTTCCTTGCTTGTATTTCTTTTAGACTGCTGTTGACGAACTCTCATAGGTTTGTATTTTAACTGTACAGCAATTTCTAGAATACGCTTTCTTGTTTCTTCAGACATCGATAGCGTCTGATCATTATTTAGTACACGAGAAACCGTTGCAGGGGACACTTTTGCTTTTTTTGCGATATCTCGAATTGTTGTCATTTCTACTTCTCCTTACGTTTTAACTAAAATATTTAGTAAATTATTTTTCTAATTATTATTATTATCATAATTATAAAACTATTTCAATAATTTTAGTTTATATTTTTTAAATTATCTGTAATTTAATTTCAAGAATAAATTTGTAACTTTTACTAAACAACGGTGAAACAAAGTATAAAATTTTACTGATATTGCAAAGTTGGAATCAAAGTGACGCCTCACGTGTCCAAAACAGCTTTAAACGAAGGAGTGAGATACTCTTCTTAGCTCCACAAAGCGATATCAGCCTAAAAAGCGGCCAAATTAAATAGATACGTTACAATAAAACGACTTACATGGAGAGATTGTCCCAATTCAAGGATAATGAGATTCGACCCTTGCATAAGCTAGCCGCTACTTCTACCTTCACCCTCAGGACTTTCACCCTATAGATAACACCCATGTCGAGTGCACATAAAAGTACCGGCACTTAGCGTACCGGCACATGATAGAATGTTAATTTCGAAATGTTTTTAGTCTTTTTCTCAATTTATAAACAGAATAGTGAACAGACAATCGTTCTTTATAATTCCATAATAATATTAGTGTCGTTGCTACTATTCCTAATACACCTGCAAAATAAAAGCCCGCATGAATCCCCATCGCCGAATTCAACATTCCGGCAAGATATGGACCTACAAACATTCCAATAGCGTAAATTGCTTGGTAGGTTCCCATTGCTGTTGCTCGTTTATCATCAGCAATCGATTCAATAGACATTCCTAATAGTAATGGAAACAATAATCCTAGCGAAAACCCATTTAGTGCTTGCACAATGCATAATAGTTCTTTTTCTTTAATAATAGGAGTAATAAGAGTAAAAACAGCGCTACAGAAAAACGCCAGCGTCAACGACTTCCATTTTCCTAGTATCGGAACAAGCACTTTGCCCATGAAAAGTGTCGCTAATGCATGAGGGATCATAAACGAAAAAACAATCATACTCAAATCACGCTCTTGAAGCCCTATTTGCAATGCATACACCGGTATAAATCCGAACATCGTAGTAAAAATGATGCTATGAGCCAAAATCGAAAGTAAAGAAACCTTTAAAAGCAATGGCTCTCTCATCACTAATAGGAGATCTTTTATTTGTATAGATGTTTGTTTTACTATTTCCCTTGGTTCATAAATAAAAAGAGAAAGAATCATACCAATAACCCCTAAAACTCCTCCTATCCAGAACGGAGCTCGCCATCCCCATTCATCAACAATATAACCACTAAACGACATGCCTATTAATTGGGCTAAAACAACTACGAAAGAAATTCTGCTCATTGCCTGATGAACTTCCTCGTCTCGAAAATAACTCGAATATAGTACCGTGAAAGCTACCCATGTCGCGGCAGCAATTCCAGCAAACGAGCGTGAAACAAGTGCCCAACCTAAACTATCTGTTAATGCAAACATTAAACTACTAATCATAGCCATCAACATTCCAAGTATAATAAATGGCTTCCTTCGCTTTATAAAATCGGAAACCACGCCAATAGGAACACGAAACAAAAATTGCATAAGACCATAACTGCTTAAAACAATACCAATAAATGTATATGTTCCTCCCAATAATTCAACATACGGTGATAAGATCGGCATATAAATAAAAATTGACAGCCAAAAAAGGAATGAAGCTACTAGGAATATAAAATGGTTTTTTACAGAAGAATATTTATTCAATTCTTCACCTCCTCTTATTCTAACCTAATAAAAGTTGGAAAATAATTTATTTACAAAGTACATGTCGTAAAATGGCCTTTGCTTTCCCTGATGAACCAAATTCACGCATCTTTTGTTTCACCGTATTTTTCACTGCTTCCCTTGCTAAATCTAGATATTTTCTTGGATCATACAAAGTAGTATTTCCATCTAAAGCTCTCCGAATCGCACGAGTGAACGCTAATTGATTTTCCGTATTTACATTGATTTTGGCTGTACCTAACGAGATTGCCCTACGAATATCATGAAGAGGAATTCCTGTTCCACCATGTAAAACAAGCGGGACACCGGTTAATTGCCGAATTTGTTCCATTTGTAAAAAACCTAGTCTTGGCTCCCCCTTATACGGACCATGAACAGACCCTAATGCCGGAGCAAGACAATCAACACCTGTTTCTTTCACAAGACGTTCACATTCTTCTGGAATTGCATACATCGCCTCTGCTTCATCGATGATGAGATCGTCTTCTTGCCCTCCAATTCTCCCTACTTCTGCTTCTACAGAAACCCCTAAAACATGAGCCGCTTCAACGACTTTTTTTGTCTCTGCAATATTAATCTCTAAAGGATGGTGTGAAGCATCAATCATGACAGAAGTAAATCCTGCATACATTGCTTGTAAGCATTGTTCATATGATGAACCATGATCCAAATGGAGAGCAACTGGAACAGTAATGTTAAATTCTTTTATTAGCTCTTTCACCATTGCTGCTGCTGTTCGTAATCCACCTAAGTGTGGAATATACCCTGGACTCACTGCTAAAATCACCGGTGATTGTTCTTCTTCCGCTGCTAAAAGAATAGCTTGCGCAAATTCTAAATTATTAATATTAAAATGACCAATTGCATATTTATCCTTCAGGGCTTGGCGCAACATTCCTGTCATTGATACTAATGGCATCTCTCTTTCCCCCTCCATTAAATATCTGTTTTATTACAATTCTTTGTCTATTAAATAAAAAATAAGAAAAAACAACACCCTAAATCAGAATAGATATTGAATATTTTTAGTTAAGCAAGCTATAGAAAAAGAACTCAATATAGAAATTTTTACTCCCATTGACCATGCTAGATATCCATCTTCCTTATGTAATCTAACTATCCCATATCTCACAGAGCCTTTCACTTTCTCCCTTATCAGTAATAAGGAAAGAGTATCAAGCTAAAATCGCTTGATACTCTGTGTAGTTACCAACGAGCTGTAACCATTTTCTTACGTGTATAAAACTCGACTCCATCCGTACCATTAGCATGGAGGTCACCATAGAAGGAGTTTTTCCAGCCAGAGAACGGGAAGAACGCCATCGGTGCCGGTACGCCCAAGTTTACTCCTAACATCCCCGCATCAATTTCATCACGGAATTTACGAACATTGCTTCCATCTCTTGTATATATACAAGCACCGTTAGCAAATGGAGACTTATTCGCAACTTCAATCGCTTCATCCAATGTATTCACTCGAACAATGGATAAAACTGGCGCAAAAATCTCATCTTTCCAAATTGTCATATCCGTTGTTACTCGATCAAAAATGGTTGGACCGATAAAATAACCATTAGCATTCGTTGCAGCATCTTTCCGACCGTCTCTCACTAAAAGTGCTCCTTCTTTTTCTCCAAGTTCAATATATTTTATCGTTCGTTCTTTATGAGATTCACGAATGACTGGTCCAAGGAACACATCCTCATCTAACCCGTTTCCAATTTTAATCTCATTTGCCGCTTTTACTAATTTCTCTACAAACGTGTCTGCAATGTCGCCAACAGTAACAACAACAGAAGCGGCCATGCATCTTTCTCCAGCTGATCCAAACGCGGCATTAATAATTTGCTGAACAGCTAAATCTAAGTCAGCATCCGGCATCACAATCGAGTGATTTTTCGCACCGGTTAGCGCTTGCACACGTTTTCCATGAGCAGCTGCCGTTTTATACACATATTCACCGACAGGCTGCGATCCGACGAAGGAGATTGCTTTCACATCCGGATGCTCCAGCAATCCATTGACGACATCGTGCGCTCCGTGAACGATGTTCAATACGCCATCCGGAAGCCCTGCTTCTTTAAACAATTCTGCTAAACGGTTGGCGAGCATCGGCGTACGTTCGGATGGTTTTAAAACAAACGTATTTCCACATGCAATCGCTAATGGAAACATCCAGCACGGTACCATCATCGGAAAGTTAAATGGCGTAATTCCTCCGACTACTCCTAGTGGATAACGATACATTCCAGATTCAATACCGTTTGCAATATCAGGGAGCTGTTTTCCCATCATTAATGTAGGTACTCCAGCTGCAAACTCGACACACTCAATCCCCCTTTGAATTTCCCCATATGCTTCATTATAGCTTTTGCCATTCTCTAACGTAACAAGGCGAGCAAGCTCTTCCCAATGCTCAACAAGCAATTGTTGATATTTGAACAAAATCCGAGCTCGACGCGGCACCGGTGTTTTGCTCCAAGTTTTAAATGCTTCTTTTGCCGCTGCAACAGCTTGATTTAAATCATCTTTATTAGAAATTGGAACATAAGCTAAAACTTCTCCTGTGGCCGGATTCGGAACAACTTCTGTTTTTCCAGACGTTGATTCAACCCAGCGTCCCCCAATATAGTTTTTTAATGTTTGTACTCCAGCAGTTGTTGTCATTTTGATCTTCCTCCTTGTCTTATTTTGTGACTATTGGGTCATTCTTGTATTTCTGAATAAAATCTTCAATTTGTTTTAATGTCGGCATCGCATCTGAACAACTATGGCTAGAAATAACAATGGAAGCAGCTGCTGCCCCGTATTCCATCGCTTTCGGAATATCCCATCCTTGCATTAATCCATAAATAAAGGCAGCTGCATACGAATCTCCTGCTCCGAACGTTTTGATGACATTAGCTGGGAAAATCTTGCCCTTGAATTTCTCGCCTTCTTTTGTATATGCAATCGAACCGTCTTTCCCATGTTTGATAACGACGATTTTTACTTGATAATCAAACCATCTTTTCGCCGTTTTCTCATCATCGTTTCGATTGCTCTCAAATTGCTCCATTATATCGAATTCTTCTCTTGTTCCGATAATAACATCGCATTTTTCTGCCGCTAGATTATAATAAATCGCAGTTTCTTCCAGTGAATTCCATGTATAAGGACGATAATCGAGGTCAAAGAAGACGACAACACCATGTTTTCTTGCATAATCGAGCGCTAAGAATACAGCTTCTCTTGACGGACTTTTCGCTAACGCCGTTCCCGAAATTAAGAGAACTTTTGCTTGTTTAATATAATCTTCTTTTATATCCTTTGGCTCCAGCTTCAAATCAGCGACATTGTCCCGATACATAAGAATGCTGCAATCAGTCGGGCTTTTAATTTCAGTGAACGCAAGTCCCGTCACACTTCCTGATTTATCGGTAATAACGTTTGATGTATCAATATTATTTTTTTTCAAATAATTGATAATAAATCTACCCATCTGATCGTCTGCCACACGACCAATAAACCCTGTTTTCATTCCTAGACGAGACATTCCGATCGTAATATTAGCAGGAGAACCGCCTACATATTTTGTAAATGTCACCGTTTCTTCCATTGGGCGGTTAATTTCATTGGCATTTAAATCAATACATAGTCGACCGATTGCGATAAAATCTAACGGCTTTTGCAGATCAAATGTTAAATGATTCATCAAACATCCTCCTTTCCCCTATGAATGTTTCGCTGCTAACTTACTTTCCATTACCCATTCATGATCCGGGTCATTGCGAAATTTCCATGTTCGGACTGGTCCTGCCATGACATTCAAGTAATACACTTCATATCCTGGAGGTGCCGCAACAGGGTGATATCCTTTCGGCACTAATACGACATCGCCATTTTTTACTACTAGTGTTTCATCTAGCGAGCGGTCGTCAGTATACACTCTTTGTACAGCAAATCCATGATCCGGGTTAATTTTATGATAATATGTTTCTTCCAGATAAGATTCATAAGGAAGATTATCCTGATCATGCTTGTGTGGAGGATAGCTCGACCAGTTTCCTTCTGGTGTGAATACTTCCACTACTAGTAAACTATCGGCTTGTTTTTGTTCTGGAAGAATATTATGAATTCTCCGTTCAATGTTTCCTGCACCTCTTATTTCCACTTCCACTTCATGTGGATTAATTAATCGGGCAGAATAGGTACCTTTCCCCGGCGCTAAGCAGACTGCTAATTCAAGATCAGTTACAGCTTCTACTTCATAGAAATCCCCAGACGGAACATACACAGAATACGGAGGAATTTTTTCAAACACGCTCATTCGTTCACCAATGTTTTTCCATTGTTCATATTGAGTGAATACATTTGCCTTTCCACTAAGGAGAACTAAGCATGCTTCTTGATTGATTGTTTCCTTCCGCAGCTTTTGCCCTTTTTGTAGAACATATACTTCGAATCCGATATATTTCCATCCAGCAGATTCCGGTGTCACTCGTAACACATTTCCTTCTTGATTCGGCTTGTGACTCGAAATAACTAACTGACTCATTTATTTTCTCACTCCTTCACTGTTGTCTAGCAGCCATTAAAGCTTGAACAGTATTATCGATATAGTCTTTTGCCATTTTTGCATATTTATATGGATGTGCAATAGCAGGATCTTGTTCTGCTTCAACAATAACCCAGCCGTCATATTGAATCTCAATCAACTTTTCAAAAATTGGAGCAAAATCAATGCAACCATCCCCCGGTACAGTAAACATTCCGCGTAATACCGCACTGCGAAAATCAAGATTTTCCTTTCGTACCTGTTCAAGAACATTAAGTCGAACATCTTTTAAATGAACATATTGAATTCGATCCTCATACTTATGCAAAAGCTCTAACGGATTGTAGCCACCATATAATGCATGACCCGTATCATATAGTAAATGGACAAGATTCGGATCTGTTAACTCCATTAAACGATCAATTTCATCCGCGGTCTCTACCACAGTACCGGCGTGGAAATGATAAACGAGTTTCATGCCAAATGGCTGGCATAGTTTAGCTGCCCTATGTAACCCTTCAACCAGCGACGCCCATTCTTTCTCTGTTAACTTTTGAATTGTTTTATCCTCAGGAGAACGACGAGGATCCCAATGCATGGAGCCGCCCATTTCACATACGATGACATGCTCGCAACCCATTTCATGCAAATATTCCACCCATTTCTGAAACGATTGCAGCTCCTCTTCTAAACGTTTTTCATCGGAAAATAATACGCCTATAAATTTGCTTGCTAATTGAATTCCGTATTTTTCTAGTTTTGATTTTAATGATGGGGGATCTTGCGAAAAAAGCCTCCCCATTTCTGTAGCAATGTATCCCAGCGAAGACATTTCAGATAAGACTTGATCTTGTGTATAATGGTCGCCAAGACCAGGAATATCATCATTAACCCAGCTGATTGGAGCGATGCCAATTCGAAACGGATTAGCTATTTGTTTATTTGATTCCATTTTTATACACCTCGTTTTGTCAGTATTTTCGTGCCTTTCTCAACTCATTCTCTTTTCGCATATACGCTTCTTTTACTTTTGGATTGCGGGAGACCCCTGCAACTCCAACGTGCCACCACGATTCATATCCATGTGTCATTGTTTTCGGAAGAACTTTAATATCAATTAATGTCGATACTGTTTGTCTTTTCGCATCCTCGATTGCTTCTTTTAGCTGTTCAAGCGTATGAACTTTGTACGTTTTCACCCCATAGCCGGCTGCACTTTGCGCAAAATCTATATGGATCAGGCTTCCATCTAAACGCCCTGTTTCCTCATTCCGATACCGGAATTCTGTGCCGAAGCTTCCCATTCCATTTTCCATTTGTAGGTTGTTAATGCACCCAAAACCAGCGTTATCAAATAATAAAATATTGATTTTTTTCCGCTCTTGAATGCTAGTAATCAACTCTGAATGAAGCATTAAATAACTTCCGTCTCCTACAAACGCGTATACCTCTTTATCCGGCTCTGCCATCTTCACTCCAAGGGCCCCGGAGATTTCGTACCCCATGCACGAATAACCGTATTCCATGTGATACGTATTCGGTTTACGTGATACCCACATTCGTTGCAAATCACCTGGTAAGCTTCCTGATGCACCGATGATAATCGCATCTTCATCAATAAGTTCATTGATAGCCCCAATTACTTCTGTTTGTGTTAAACAAGATCCAAATGATTCATAAAACTCAGGAAGCACGTCATCGAGATGACCGGAAATTTCTGGTACAAAATCCTGTTCATTGTATCGTACTTTATACAAACGTTTCAATTCAGCATTCCATTTTGACTTTGCCATTTCGATTTCATTGATATATTCTGAACGATAACCAATCTTCTCTAGCTCCCGTTCAAGGGCAAGAAGTGCTAGTTTGGCATCAGCCACGATTTTAACCGCATCTAGCTTATATGCATGATATTCGGACACGTTAATTGTTAAAAAGTCTACGTCTGGATTTTGGAACAATTGTTTTGAACCAGTTGTAAAATCCGAGTACCTTGTACCAATTCCGATAACAAGATCAGCTTCTTTGGCAATCATATTAGCAGCAAGATTACCAGTTACCCCAATTCCTCCAAGATTATACGCATGCGTACTTTCAATTGCGCTTTTACCAGCCTGTGTTTCACCGTAAGGAATATGAAATTTTTCAGAAAATCTTTTTAATGTTTCCGCTGCTTCTGAATAACGAACACCTCCACCGCAAATAATAATTGGCTTTTTCTTTCTGCGGATCAGCTCTACTGCATCTTTCACTGCATCAGCGGTCGGTACACGGCGCTCAATGCGATGAACACGTTTTCGGAAGAAATATTTAGGAAAATCATAAACCTCACCTTGAACATCTTGTGGTAGAGCAATGGTGACTGCACCTGTGTCCGCAGGATCTGTCAACACCCTCATCGCATTAATCATTGCCGTCATGAGCTGTTCCGGACGGCTGATTCGATCCCAATACTTACTGACGGCACGAAAGGCATCATTCGTAGAAATCGTTAAATCATGATAATGCTCAATTTGCTGAAGAACCGGATCAGGCTGTCTTGTCGCAAACGTGTCTCCTGGAAGCAATAAGACTGGAATATTATTAGCAGAAGCAGTTGCGGCCGCTGTCACCATATTTGCTGCCCCAGGACCTACGGAAGAAGTACATGCCATAATCTGTTTTCGGTGTTTCTGTTTCGCAAAGGCGATCGCCGCATGTGCCATTCCTTGCTCATTACGTCCTTGGTACACTTCTAATTCTCCAGGATCTTCTTCGAGTGCCTGGCCGATACCAAGTACATTCCCATGTCCGAAAATTGTAAAAATTCCTTTGACAAATTTTTGCTCTTTTCCGTCGAATTCAACATATTGTTGATTTAAAAACTTAATTAATGCCTGTGCAGTCGTTAATCGAATCGTCTCCATAATTCTTTCCACCCACCTTTCTTACGATCTACTTAATTCAAAATAGTTGCTTAATATTTTTTCCGTTTTCTCCTTAGCAGTTTTAATCGTTTTTTCTATATCCCATTCCCAATATTCCGGCCGAAACAGTTCTACTGAAGCCATTTCGTCATAGCCAATCCCCTTTAAAGTATGCAAAATTTGATCTAAATCAACAGCCCCATCTCCCGGCCATACACGATGATGGTCGCGTAGTGCTCCAACCGGCAAATCCTCGCAATCATCAATATGGAACACGAAAATTTTCGATGGGTCTGCCTTTTGTAAATCTTCGATATGGGAATTCATCGCATGAAAATGGAAGCAATCTAATACAATACCAACGTTGTCTCGATTTACTTCTTGGACAATGTCATATGCTTGCGCAAAAGTATTGACCGAACAATTCGGATACCCGCAAAATTCCAATGCCAACCGTACCCCATATGGTTCTGCTAATTGTGTTAGCTCGTGTAACACTCGAACCGTTTCATGTTTTATTTCTGATATTGTATAATCGCCAATATCGAAACTTGGAACAGCAATCACTGTTTTGCAGTCGATTATTTCACCAATCTCACACAAAAATCGCAAATCATTTTGTATTTGTGTATATCCTTCTTGATCTCTGAATGTAATAAACTCTAATGCATTAAACGCGTACGGCTTGATTCGGTGCCGTTCAAAAAAAGCCTTTAACTCTTCTACTTTATGGTCAATGAGGTACTCTCTTAACTTATCTAATCGAATCTCAATTAAATCATATCCATATTTCTCACAGAGTTCTAAATCCATTTTTAATGTGGATTTCTTCATCGTTGTTGCTTGATTAAATGCGATTTTCATTATGCTTTTCCCACCTCATGATTTTCTATTTTTCCGAGAATCAATAAATACAGCAACAGTTATAATGACTCCTTTTAAAATTTGTTGCCAATATGGAGAAACATTTAGCAAATCTAGCCCATTATTCAAGACACCAATAATAAGCGCGCCAATAATTGTGCCACCAATCGTGCCAATTCCTCCAGAAAGACTTGTACCGCCGATAACAGCCGCAGCAATTGCATCTAATTCATACATCATACCTGCTGTTGGCTGGCCAGATGATATACGAGACGTTAAAATAATTCCGGCAAGGCCCGATAGTAAACCAGCATATGCATATACCAAAATCTTATACTTATCTACATTAACACCAGCAATAATAGCTGCTTGTTCGTTACCACCGATAGCATATACGTATTTGCCGAATTTTGTTTTATTTAAGAGAATATATGAAATGAATCCTACAAACCCGAAGATTATAATCGGAACAGGAATACCTGCTAACGTTCCCTGGCCTATAAACTTAAAAGAATCTGACAAATTTCCAATTGGTCGTCCATCGCTAAAGAGTAATGCCGCACCTCTTGCAGCTGTCATCATTCCTAACGTGACGATAAACGGAGCGATTTTTGCTTTGGAAATAATTGTCCCGTTGATCACGCCTGTAAGAAGCCCCACCCCGAGGCCAATAAGAATCGGGACAATGACCGGATACGTATCTGGATGTGCAAAACTGGCCGCTATAACAGATACAAGTGCGATGACAGAACCGGATGACAAGTCAATTCCGGTAGTGATAATAACGATCGTTACACCAATCGCGACAATTCCTACAACAGACATTTGTCTAACAATATTCAATAAGTTCCCGGTCGTAAAAAATGTCGGAGAAAGAACAGACATGAGGATAATTAATGCGATAAGGATAAATAACATCCCATATTTGTGTAAAATACGGGAAACTCTTTCTTTGGAACTAATGGACGGCTTCGACTTTTCTTGTTTATTCACAACAGACACTTGGCTATTCATGTATACTCCCTCCAATCGTTATGATCCAGTAGTAACTAATTCCCCAGTTGCTAACTCCATGATTCGTTCTTGTGTTGCTTCCTCCCTGCTTAATTCACCCGTTTTTCTTCCTTCGTGCATGACGATAATTCGGTCGCTTAAGCCTAATATTTCTGGCAGCTCAGAGGAAACAACCACAATCGCTTTTCCTTTTTTGGCAAGATCGAAAATCAAGTTGTAAATTTCTGATTTCGCCCCGACATCGATTCCCCGTGTCGGCTCATCTAAAAACAAAATATCCGGATCTTGAAGCAGCCATCTGGCAATCAGCGCTTTTTGCTGGTTTCCGCCGCTCAAGTTTTTAATGAGCTGTTGAAGGCTTGGTGTTTTAATCGCTAATTGCTCGGAAAGCCGTTGACAGTCCTCTCGAATTTTCTTTTCATTTAAAAATCCACCTTTTGTATACTGATCGATTGTCACCGTAATCATGTTATCCTGAACGGAAAGCGGCAGGAATAAGCCGGTTAACTTTCGGTCTTCGGTCAATAATCCCATTCCGTATTTAATCGCATCGCGTGTGGAGCGGATATTGACCTTTTCCCCGTTAATGTAAACCTCTCCCGAATCCGGAGGAGTAATTCCGAAGATACTCTCTAACACTTCTGTTCTCCCTGACCCCATCAATCCAGCAAAACCTACAATTTCTCCCTTCCTCACTTCAAAACTAACATTTTCAAATTTGCCTTTTTTCGTTAATCCTTTTACCGATAATGCTACCTCTTTAATTTCTGCAGGTTGTTTATGAAAAATCTGATTTAATTCTCTTCCTACCATCATTTGGATCAGTTCATCTCTCGTAATCTGATTGCTTGGCTTTGTTCCTATATATTTTCCATCTCTTAATACAGTTACTTCATCTGTAATCTGCTCTAATTCATCCATCTTATGGGTAATATAAATGATTGACACTCCTTCTTTTTTTAAAGAGCGGATAATGTTAAATAAATGATGGACTTCCTTTTCTGTAATGGCAGATGTGGGCTCATCCATAATGATAAGCTTGGAGTTGTAAGAAATCGCTTTCGCAATTTCGACCATTTGTGTATTGGCGATGCTGAGGTCTGACATTTTCGCATTTGGGTCGATATCAATTTCGAGCTTTTCAAATAACTTTCTTGTTTTTTCCTCTAGCTCTTTCGTTTTCAACCATCCTGTAAATCTATAACTAGGCTCTCTTCCTAGAAAAATGTTTTCCGCTACTGTCATGTTCGGTATCGGACTAAGCTCTTGATGAATCATAGAAATTCCTTTATCAAGAGCTTGCTTAATGGTAGAAATTTTTAATTTCTCTCCATCAAATATAATTTTTCCTTTATCAGGAGTATAAATTCCTATTAATATTTTCATTAATGTTGATTTTCCAGCTCCATTCTCTCCCATTAGTGCATGGACAGTTCCTTTTTTAACTTTAAGCTGTACACCGTCTAACGCTTTGACTCCTGGGAATTCTTTTGTAATATCAATCATTTCTAATATGTAGTCTTTACTCATACGCTTCCCCTCATTTTCACTAAGATTATCTCTTTTTTGGGAAGGGCATTGACAAGATGCAATACCCCTCCTTTTGAGATTGACTATGATGAACGGAAGACATTATTGCCACTTTTTGATATACTCTTCTACATTATCTTTCGTTACCAACTCATAAGGAATCCAATTGAACTTTTCCACTTTTTCTCCTTTTGCCGCTTTAATCGCAACTTCTAGTCCACCTTGACCTTGTCCTTTCGCATTTTGGAACACAGTCACTTTTAATTTTCCTTCTTTCACGTACTCCAACGCATCCGGCGTTGCATCAATTCCTGCTACAACGACATCCTTTAATTTTCCTGCGTCTTCCAATGCCATGATCGCACCAATAGCCATTTCATCGTTGTTAGCGACAACCGCATCAATTTTCTTGCCAGACTGAAGCCAGTTTTCCATTAACGACATTCCTTTTGCTCTGTCCCATTCTGCCGTTCCTTCCAATACCACCTTCATGTCCGGATATTTTTTAAGCACTTGCTTATTTCCTTCTGTTCTCTTAATTTGTGCCTCATGTCCCATTTGCCCATTGATAATGGCAACGTTTCCTTTTCCACCTAGAATCTTTGCTACTTCTTCCATTTGCATGATTCCAGCCTTAATCGATTCTGAACCAACATAAGCGGTCGCTTTATCCACACCGTCAAAAATTCGGTTAACGACTACGATCGGAATGTTGGCTTGATTCGCTTTATCGACCATTTCTGGTGCAGAAACCGTGTCTACCGGTATTAATACAATCGCATCGACTTTTTGTTGAATGAAATTTTCGACCTGAGATAACTGTTTACTAGCATCATTCATTGCATCGACATAGATCACTTCGACATCTTTTTGTGTTTTTTCATATTCTTTCATTCCATCTTGCAAATAGCTGAGCCATTTGTCATCAAAGTCCGGCAAAGCTGCTCCAATCACGATTTTTCCTGACTTATCTCCTGATGTTTGAGCAGCTTCCTGTTTTCCGCCACATCCGACTAACAGGATGAAGCTAAGCAGTAATAAAAACATGAACGAAGTCCACTTTTTCTGAATCTTCATTATCCTTTCCCCCTTGTTTTTATATAGTTAAAATAGTGGACCAGATTACAACAGCATCGTTACCTTCCCCAAAGCACAAGTAATAGATTTGATTTAATAACTTTTTTCTAGACACTCTCCTTTTATATGAACCGTTTTGCCGCTATCGAATGATTCTGTCGCTGCAATGGCGATTTTTAAATTCACTTTCCCATCAATTTCTGTTACTTTTGGAGTCTGCTTATTTCGAACACATTCAATAAAATGCATGAGTTCTAAACGATAAGCATCACTAAATCTCGTTTGAAAGTCCGGAATGATCTCATATGTGCTCCCTTTTGAATTTAATAACGTTACATTTTGATTTCGAAGAGTCCCGATAAAAAGCGATCCTTCCGTACCGATAATTTCCGTGCGAATGTCATGACCATAAGGCGAGTTGCGGCTTGCCTCAATATCACCGGCTGCACCAGAATCAAAGTGTACATACGTAATCGCTTGATCCACATCCCTAAACTCTTCCATAAACGGGTGTAACAACACCCTTCCATGTGCAGAAACGGAAGTGATTTCAGCACCCATTAAGTATCTTGCAATATCATAGTCATGGATAGAAACATCTAAAAATACCCGACCGCTATGCTTAATAAACTCAGCAGGAGGCGAACCGGCGTCGCGAGTAATTCCTTTAAAATAGATCGGCTTTCCAATATCCCCCGCTTCAATTCTCCGCTTTGCCTCGGCATAGGCAGGGTCAAATCTTCTCATAAATCCAACTTGACAAATGACGTTATACTGTTTAATAGTTTGAATGATTTCATCCGCTTCTTCTAAACTTTGAGTAAGTGGTTTTTCTACAAAGATAGCTTTTCCGTTTTTCGCAGCTCGTTTAATCATATCAGCATGGGTGCTTGTTGGAGTAACAATAATAACTGCATCAATGCGCGGATCTTCAAATACTTCATCTGGATTTTTAGTCCAATGTTCAATGTCAAATTCTTTAGCAAACTGCTCGGCACGACCTTCCATCGGATCTACAACGCTAACTAATTGAGCACCGCCAATTTGATGAGTAGCTAAATTTTTCGCATGGTGATGACCTAACCGACCTAAACCAAGCACAGCGCAACGAATTGTCATAAAACACAACACACCCTTCAAATAAATGTAATCGTTTTCTTGTGCTAGTACAAAAGATTCTCATTTGTCCACTGTTAGCAATGGTTTCTAACGTTAATTTACTTGTAACTGTGTTGATTGTAATAATTCAGATACTTTGACCCATTTTCCCGTTTGTACAGAACGTTCGACAGCCTCCAATACCGCTTGATTGCGAACTCCATCCTCGAAATTAGGAACAGGGCTGTATCCATTTGCAATTCCATTCATCATTTCAACTAATAGATTGATAAATGTATGTTCATAGCCAATAATGTGACCAGCCGGCCAATAAGCTGATGCATACGGATGTTCTACTTCTGTGCAGTTAATCGTCCGAAATCCTTGTAAACCACGTTCATCATCTTCTAAATAGACTTGCAAGTTGTTCATATTTTCCATATCCCAACGAATCGAGCCTCTTTCTCCATTAATTTCGAATCGATTTCCAGCCCGATTTCCTCTACTAAAACGAGTCGCTTCGAATACACCTAGCGCTCCATTTTCAAAACGCGCTAAAAACGCAGTGGCGTCATCCACATCAACTTCTCCCCATTTATCGCTTTCTACACGTCCTTTCAGATGAATATCCATATCACCTAATGGTCGCTTTTTAATAAAAGTTTCCATCATTCCTACTACTTCACTAAATTCTCCAACTAGGAAACGCGCTAAATCAATAATATGTGCTCCAATGTCCCCGAGTGTACCTGAACCAGATATCTGTTTCTTAAGCCTCCATATTAATGGAAAATCAGGGTCCATAAGCCAATCTTGCAGAAATGTAGCACGAATATGATAAATTTTCCCTAACCTGCCTTGTGCAATAAGTTGTTTAGCAAACTGTACAGCCGGGGCAAACCGATAATTGTGACAAATCATATGGACAACACCAGCTTTTTTCACCGCATCAAGCATCTCTAACGATTGTTCTAGCGTTAATGCTAGCGGCTTCTCACAAATAATATGTTTTCCTGCTTTCGCTGCAGCGATCGCAATCTCGGCGTGCGTATTATTTGGTGTAACGATGTCAATAACATCAATATCATCACGCTCAATGAGACGACGCCAATCCGTTTCATACGATGCCCATCCCATCTTTTCAGCTGCTTGTTTTACTCCTTGTTCATCCCTTCCGGCAATGGCTTGTAAAACCGGAACAACCTCGGTGTCAAAGAAAAATGGAATATCGCGAAAAGCATGACTATGGGCTTTCCCCATAAATTTATATCCAACCATTCCAATGCGAACTTGTTTTTTGCTCATATCATCACCTACTCTTTTTTATTGCGATGGAGTCGTTTGGCGAAAATCGATCATTTTCCCGGTTTTTGCGCTTTCATATATTGCTTCTAATAGTTGAATGGAACGGAATCCATCTTCAGCTGTGACAGGAGGTTTAGTTCCTTTAATAATTGCGTCGATGAATAAACGATCTTCTTCTGCATAACCCCATTTTTCTTCCATAGACAACTGATGAAAATCAATAATTTGGCTCGGTTGTTGTAGTCCAGGTGCATACATAACTTTTTCTAATTCTTGTGTTGCAACTGTACAATATTTTCCATAAACCTCCAAACTTTCAAATGGGAAACTCCATCCAGCATGAGCATAAGTAACAAAATTAACAATAGTACCTGATTCAAAGGTCATCATAATCGCAAATGTATCTAACTCCGCTTTAGAAATATTTTGTCTAGCTTCACAATAAACTGTTTGTACTTCTCCGAATAAGTAGCGACACATATCCATCAGATGGAAAGGGGTTTCATAAAGGAATCCACCTGTCACCTTCGGATCGGCTGTCCAAGCAGGGTTTAATAGTTCACCGCGATTCATTTTTATATTCGCCAAATAAGGAGTTACTTCTCCAGAAGCAATGAGCTCTTTTACTTTTTTATAAACAGAAGCGTACCGACGATTCATTCCCAAATTGTATATTGCTTTTGATGTTTCAGCGGCTTTTTTTATTTGTTCTGCTTCTTCCAAAGAAGTAGCCATTGGCTTTTCTGAAAATACATGAACGTTTTGTTGTAGACATTTCAATACAGGTTCAACATGTAACGTATTTGGGGTTGTAACGTATACAGCATCAACACCAAGTTCAAACAAATCATCTAGGCTACTAACCGCCTTGGCACTTCCCGTTTCTTTTGCCAAGGCTGCCGCTCGTTCTTCTACAATGTCTGCCACTCCAACAATCTGCACTCGTTCGTCTCTTTTAAGAATTGATGTATGTACCTTTGCAATTCCTCCTGCACCCAAGATCCCTATTCTTACTTGTGACATAATTCCTTTTTTCTCCTTTCGCATAGAATTAGCCATGAATTATGCAGTTCATACTACTCTGTTATTGGCAAGCGCTTTCTTTTTTGATATTTTTTTATCTTCCACTATAAAATGTTAAGTTTTTTTGATTATAACAACCTTTTTTGAGCAAGCGCTTTCTCATCTACTTTCATTTTATCTTCAATAATTCATTTTATCAACTATTTTTTCTGAATATACGAATTTTTTTTATAAAATAAATATTTTTTGTTATCAAAAATAAAAAAGAGGAATGATTTAATTTATAAATCAAGTTCCTCTTTTTCGGAAATAATAAACTTATAGTGATTTTGTAGATTGTCTTATGATTAATTCAGGCGGCAAAATAATTCGTTGCTTCGTACTATTCTTTCCTTCTATCTCATCAATTAGCAAATCAACCACTTGCCGACCCATTTCATCAATCGGCTGTGCTACTGTCGTTAATGGTGGATCTACAATGGTGGACAATATGGTATTATCAAATCCTACGATAGATAAATCATTTGGAATGTTAAGTCCTAATTCCTTTGCAGCTTGATACACACCGATAGCTAAAGAATCAAAACATGCAAAAACAGCAGTTGGTTTTGGAGAAGACTGAAGCAACTCTAATGCCGCCCTTTTTCCGTCTGTTAATGAATAGTCTGTATATACGATCCATTTTTCTTCATACCTCAGCCCATTCTCTTCCATCACCTGGCGATAAGCTTGAAGACGATATTTATCGCTTGTTCTGCTTAAATTTCCTAACATAATTGCAATCTTTTCATGACCTAAAGACACTAAATGTGATACAGCTTGGTATCCACCCAAGAAATCATCGACCCTAACCACATTAATAGCTAATTCGGGAATATCTTGAGCAATAAGCGCCAACGGGAAATTTTCCTGCAATAATTGATTTAAAACTGTGTAGTTTTTTGTTGTCGTTCCAATAATAATTCCGTCCACACTTTTTTGTTGTAGGAGAGAAAGATACATTTCTTCTGTATCTGGATTATTATCTGTATTACACATTAACACATTAAACCCCAGCTCTCTTCCCCGATCTTCTACTTTTCTAGCAATTTCAGAAAAAAAAGGATTAGCTACATCAGGAATAATAAGTCCAATCGTACGTGTTCGTTTCCCAGTTAATGCGGACGCCACTATACTAGGTTGATAATGCAATTCTTTCATCACTTCTAATACTTTTTTTCTTGTCTTTTCGCTAATACGACCCGTGTTATTGATAACTCTAGACACAGTTGATATAGATACACCAGCTTGTTTCGCTACATCATAAATCGTTACTTTCATATTTCACCATTCTTTCGCAGTCAGTATTTGAAAAAAAGTGAGTTCAAACGGTGAATTAGAGCAAGCGCTTGCTCTATTTTATCTAAAGTGTAATTCTTTTTCCACTTTTTTTCAATCACTTTTTTATTATTTTACAATCTTCACATCAAGAAAGAAATCATCTTACATAAGATATAGGAAACAGGGAGCAGGCAAAAGCGAGTGAATTTGAGTATATCGAGTGTTTTTATAACTACAAGCAAGTTAATTCCAATAATGGATATTCATCGCTAATGATGTATGAAAAGATGCGCAAACCATTTACTTCCTTGTAAGAGAGGTAGAAAAGTCTCTATTTTATTGACATAATATCAACTCAGAACGTTCTCCTATGAAGACATCCTTGTCGGGCGTACATAAAAAAACGGTGTCAAAAGTTAGACACCGTCTTTTTCTGCTGCTGTTGTCGCCTCCCGCAACGCTTTTTCCAGTTCTTCTGCATAGGCAGCCGTCTGTTCTTCCGTCCATTGCAAATAGTTGGCCATAAAGGCAGTGACGCGGTCTTTCCAGCGGCGAACAGAAGCGATATCAAACAATAGCGCGCCAGTACGACGGATGAAATAATCAATCGGTTTTGCGGTCATTTCATAGTCAATGGCATATACAAGGCGAACAAACTGCTCGCGGGAAAGGCCGCATGAATCATCGTATTGTTCACTTAGTTCAAATAATTGATCGACGTTGGTGCCATATATTTTCGCTAATCGTTCCCCTTCTTCTTTCGTAAAACCATAGCGCACCGCTTCTTCGGCTTTTTTCGCGATAAAGGCTGGCAATTGCTGTGAGCCGCCAACATCTCCGCCGGAAATCGGTAAATGTTTTGTTTGGCATGGACGGAATGTTCGTCCTTCTTCTTTTTCCAACAGTTTCGCAACTAAATCGACGACCGTTTCTGCCATTTTCCGATAACCGGTTAGTTTTCCGCCAGCAATCGTAATCAGCCCTGTTGGAGATTGCCAAATTTCGTCCTTGCGTGAAATTTCCGATGGGTCTTTTCCTTCTTCATATATAAGCGGCCGAACACCCGCCCAGCTTGATTCAATATCATCCGCGGTAATGTTTACGGATGGGAACATATAGCGAATCGCACGCAGTAAATAATCGCGGTCTTCTTTTGTCATTGTCGGGTTGGCAATATCTCCGTTGTAAAACGTATCGGTCGTGCCGACATACGTTTTTCCATCGCGTGGAATCGCGAATACCATGCGGCCGTCCGGCGTATCAAAATAAATCGCTTGTTTCAACGGAAATCGTTTTTGATCGATGACAATATGAACTCCTTTTGTCAGCTGCAGCATTTTCCCCGTTTTTGAATGGTCTTTTTCCCGCAGCGTATCTACCCATGGCCCGGCAGCGTTGATCACTTTTTTCGCGCGTATTTCGTAAGTGCGGCCGCTTAGCTGATCGCGGCATCGCGCACCGATCACCTTGCCGCTTTCATTGTAAAGAAATTCTTCCACCTTCGTATAGTTTACGGCATGAGCGCCGAATTCCGCCGCTTTTTTCATGACTTCTATCGTCAAACGGGCATCATCCGTACGATATTCGACGTAATAGCCGCCTCCTAGAAGACCTTCCTGTTTAATCAACGGCTCTTTTTGCAATGTTTGTTGGGCATTTAACATGATTCGTCGTTCGCTTTTTTTCACCCCGGCTAAATGATCATATACCCATAAGCCGATAGATGTGCTCCATTTGCCAAACGTTCCCCCTTTATGAATCGGCAAAAGCATCCATTCTGGCGTAGTGACATGCGGACCGTTTTCATAAACGATCGCCCGCTCTTTTCCCACTTCGGCCACCATTTTTACTTCGAATTGTTTCAAATAACGAAGTCCGCCGTGTACGAGCTTGGTCGAACGGCTGGAAGTACCTGCCGCGAAATCTTGCATTTCCACAAGCGCCGTTTTCATGCCGCGCGTGACTGCGTCTAACGCAATACCACAGCCGGTAATACCTCCTCCTATCACTAATACATCGTAATATTCTTTGCTCATTTCTTCCAAACGTTGACGACGTTGTTTGCTTGAAAACAATGCCGCTGTCATGAAAAAACTCCTCCTTTATTGTTAAAAGACAAAAAGAGACCATTGCAAACACGATAAGCTTCCGCTTACCATGCATGCATGGTCTCTCCTAATCTCCTGACTTATTATTAACTTACTTTTATTATAGCAAAAAACAGCTTGTTTGGCTAGTGAAATATGGTATCTTTTTGAAATGACTGTTTTCCTGTTTCTTACAAAAAACACTCATAGTGTTTCCATAAATCTTTATTCGAAGTGGTTACGGAAACCGCCCCTGCTTCTAACGCGCGCTCAACGTCGTCCACGGTACGAATAAGGCCGCCGGCATAAATCGGTTTGCCTGTTCGTTCCTTTACTTCCCGAATAATATGAGGCATTGCCCCAGGGATCACCTCAATGCAATCAGGTTCTGTTTTTTCAATCAATTGATAGCTTTTTTCAAGCGCATGTGAATCGAGCAAGAAAATGCGCTGAATGGCAAGCACCTTTTTTTGTCTTGCCTTGGTGATGACATTTCCCCTCGTAGAAATAAGCCCGTACGGATGAAATTCTTGGCATAAATATTCCGCCGCATGCTCATCGTGGCTCAACCCTTGAATTAAATCCGTATGAATGATCAGTTTTTTTCCATGCTGCCGCGCGTAATGAAACACGCTTTTCAGTTGAGAAATATGCACTTCTAATAACACTCCATAAATATAGCGGCTATTTAAAAATTTCTCAAAATCTTTCATCGTTTTCATCGCAGGGATGATCTTCTGACAACGAATATCCATCGTTTTCCACCTTTTTCATGCTCTATTTTTTTCCGCCTCGATTTCTTCCATGCAAGATAATGACATCATTGTCCGCGGTTTGCAAGTCGCAATTTTTACTCCTCGTTTGCGAAATTTTTCTACGACGTGCTGGATATTTTTTTTCTGCATCATCGTACTTTCGTGAAGATGTTCCATTTGATCTCACCTTTCTTTACTTTCCTCTAGGAATCGATAACTCAACGGTTGTTCCTTTGCTGACCTCACTGTCAATCGTAATTTGCCCATCGTATTTATCGATCATTTCTTTTGTGATGGCTAATCCAAGACCAACGCCGCCCTTTTCGCGGCTTCTCGCTTTATCCACACGGTAGAACCGCAAAAATACTTTTTCTAATTGATCCCGTGGTATTCCGATCCCGTAGTCTCTTACCGCAACCGTAACAAACCGCTCTTCTTCTTTGATCGAAATGGTCACTTGTTTTGCTGGTTGCGAATATTTTACCGCATTATCTAATACAATTAACAACAATTGTTCAAAATGATATTTCGTCATCCGAATTCGCGCCGCTTTACTCGATAAATCATTGATCACAAATTGAAAAATTGTTTTTGTTGATCAAACAATCGCTCGATCTCGTCCATCATCTTATTAAACATCATCATTAGTTCCGACATTTCATCATTAGAAGCTGGAACGTCGATGCGCTTTTTCATCCCTTTATTTTTAATATCCATCATTGTTTTTGTTAACGTTTTTAGACGTCCAACAAAATTTTGGGCAACAAGCCTGCCGATGAAAGCGCTCATAATCATTGCCACAACCCCAATGACAGTCATGATGAAAAACAGCATATTCATCATTTGTTGAAATTTCACAAGACGGCGTGCAATTTCAATCGTTCCATTCAAGGTCGAAGTATGTAAAGGCTCCCGTAAAATAATGAAACGTTCATCGTTTACAAAATGATAATCCATTTGCAACTCTTTTGGAGCACCGCTTGGCGATAAGGAAATGGAAGCGCCGTTAGAAACAGAGACAACAACGTTTCCTTTACGATCAAGCACCCGAATCAATTGGTATTTTTCGTTTAATTCTTCGAGCAGCTGTTTGCTTTGACGAATATCCTTCCATGATAGATTACGTTTTTCCGCATAATAAGTTTCAATTTCTTCAACCGTTTTTTTCATCGCTTTTTCTTCTTCGTTTAACAACCATTGCTTCACCACATGATATTACAAAAACGTGAAAACAAAATAAGTAATAAAAATGGCGATTGCAGAAAGAAAAGTAAGCTTCCATTTTAATGAGACGTTTTCCGATCGAAAAAGTTTCATGACCGCATCACATATCCAGCGCCTCGTACTGTTTGGATATAACGTTCTTTGTCGGTTTCATCAAGTAAAAATAAGAGTGACTTTTTTCCATTACTGCACATACATTTAAACTAAGGAATGCCATGCGAAAGGAGGGCTATGGGGGAATGAGCGATCATTTTCAGCCGCCGATGAAAAAAGAGGGAAATAGTAACCCGCTCCAACATTTATGGGAAATGGTCGACCAATTTTTTGATGAACGACCGTTAAAAAAAATGATGGAAACGCTCGATGAATACTTCCAGAAAACGCTTTCCCACACCTATATTCCAATTGATGTTCGCGAAACGAAAGATGAATATACGATTATCGCTCATCTTCCTAATGTAAAACGAAACCAAATTCAGTTGGAATTTATCGATAATCATTTACAGCTTATCATCCAAAATAATGAAATGATCGAATCAATAGACGAACAAAGTCATTTTTATCAACGACGACGAATGCATCAACATATTGCTCGCGTAATCCCATTGCCTTACGCAGTAAGTGAAAAAGAAGTAAAGGCGTCATGGAAAAACGGCAAACTGATCATCCGGCTGCCGCAAAAGCGAAAATATATCGATATCGAATAAGAAAAAGGGCATGTCCAAAACATGGGCAGCCCTTTCTTATATTATGAATTTTTATGTGATTTACTTCCGTATTTATTATTGATTTCAGGAGTCGGGTCTTTTTGAATATCCCATTCTTTCGCGATTTTTTCACGATTGTTTGGATATTTGTTTTTTCGTTCGCGATTGTCATTGCGATTTGTCACATCCAGTCACCTCCATAAAAACGGATCTGTCTTCGTTAGTTTATGCTGTTTTCTATTTTATTAACCGCTATGCATCATACATACTTTTGTCACGGTTAACTCACTCTACTTATAGGAGGTGCGGATGATGAAAAAGTCATTGCCTGATTTTGATCGATTAACCGACCGGCTCATTAATGAACCATCTGATGAACCGATGGTAGTCATAAAAACGAATCTGGATCCGAAGCAAGTTACCGAAGAAAACCCGTACACACATGGAAAACAAACCGTCAGCAAAACATTTGAAACGTTTTTTAAAGGGGAGGAAACGTAATGGAAAAGACGCTTGCTTATTTGCGGGAAATTTTATCGAACTATACAGAATACCATGATGACACCCCACGCCGCATTTATAAAAAACTGCTCAGCAAACCATACAAAAGTGAAGGCGAATTCGTCCGCGACCTGTCGCAAAAAGAAGCCGCTTTTTTAGACCGCATTTTGCCTCATGAAATTCGCTACGCGATGGATGAGCGCGATTTTGAGCGAGTATATCAATTAAATGAAGTGTATGAGCTGCTCATTTAAAAAGCAAACTCCTCCACGAACGTCCGCGGAGGAGTTTACTTTTTAAATGTGTTAATTAATCCTTTAAGCACCCCGTTTACTTGATTAACGGTATTAATCATTTGCCCCATGGTGTTCATCATTTTATTAATATCATATGTGCCATCGGATTTTTTAAACTGTGCCATTAACGACTGAATACCAGGTGATGGCGGTGTTAACAAAGGACCAGGTTTTGGGTATGGCGCAGGGTACGGAGACACAGCGGTATGTTGTTGATGCCCGATCGGCAAATAGCTAGGAAACGGCGGGGCATATGGATATGGATGCCACGCATGGTGATATGGCGCATAAGGAGAAAATGGCGTGGATAAAGGACGTGGATATCGATACATACATCTACTCCCCCCAATTTCTAGGCTGACATAGTATATGTGCAAAAACAGATGAACGTGAGGATGGACATGTCATGAATTGTCGGAAGTTTTAATTTTCCGAATTTAAAAAAATCCCATCTTCTTATGGTACTATTATTTATATATAAAAGGGGGAAGGGGGAAAGCAGGATGAACATGGCGGAATTAAAAAACAAATTTATCGCAGTAAAAGACTATGAACCGACTGATATGAATGAGTTGCTTTGTTTTGCGCGCCAAATGTATTTGCGCGGAGAGATCACGATTGCACAGTACCGCGATCTTGTTCGTGAATTGGAACTTGCTGGTGCTTATAAACCAGATAATAAAAACGAATATATCGGCTTATAAATCCTGAGAGGGTTGCTTTTCCCTTTCTTTTTTTGTATACTTCTCTTTTTTTTTTGCCAAAGTAATAACAAGGGGGTGTTTGCAATGGGTAGAGGCGTCCATTTTCAACATAAGCTAAAAGGCCATGACCATGAGAAACCGAAGCATGGAAACAATGTTTCGCCAAAAGCGACAGAGCGCGTCGAATATGAAATTGGAACCGTCGCAACAGAAAACAGCGGTCCTGTTTCTGTAAAGGTGAAAAAAGATTTATAATAAAAAAGCTGTCTTCTTTTACATCGAAGACAGCTTCCGTCTATCATTGCTGAACGCTCTCTTCTAAGCATTCTTCGATAAGCAACAACGTATATTCAATCGATCGGCAAAATTGCTTGATGCGCCGATGTGGGACCGATGGATAAAATGCTTCCACACATATTTTTTCGATATTTTCTCCTGCCGTTTCAATTTGTACTTCGTAAATATGCTTTGGTCGTACTTTTTTCACCCATAAAAGCGCCATTTGTTTCCATTCGTCTACTACTTGTTTTACTTGATCAGCAAATGGCTTTACCTCTTCAAAAAAATCCGGTTCCTTTTGTTGCTCTTGTGCTTGCTGAGAAATGTATAGCAATTGCTTATTGTAGTCCAATAACTTTTCTGTCAACACTTTTAACTGCTTTTCCATGGCGATTTCCCTCCAAGCGTCCTTTTTTACTATACCATACCATTTGCGCTGAAGGGAAAAACTTAAACAAAGTAAAGCTTTGAAGCAAATGGAAGTGATGGATCCTCTCCTTCCGCAAAATCATCTAATTGCTCTTCGACATTCGCCAATTGTTGCTCTAATCGCTCAAACTGTGTTTGGTTTTGTTCATAACGCTCCTCAATGATATCTTCGATCACTTTTTCCATTTTGGCGTCTACTTGCTGTATTAATTGGAAAATTTCATATAGTTGTTTTTCCACTTCCTCTTTTTTGGCCCACCGCTGATCCACTGTTATCTCCTCCCATCTTCATGATGATAATCAATTCGCGATAAAACCTTGACTCCCTTCCTATATGACAAAACTAGAACTATTTCGGCAAAGAAAGTGTCCGCAATCATTACTTCGAACAATTTCGACATATGTAAAATACGGTCAAGAAAAAAAATTGTCTGCGTAATCATGTATGTGAAAGGATGAATTGAGACGCTTATTGCACCCGTTTCTCGATTTCCTATGGTATAATAGAAAACATTCAAAGGAGATGAAGATTATGTTTAAATATCCTGGAGGCAAAACGTATGAAACAAAACAAATAAACAAGCCGATTCATCCATTTCAGACAAACTACGGAAATCGGGGAATGACGCTAGAAGAAGATTTGAATGCAACAAACGAATATTACCGCGAACACGGGATTGCCGTCATTTATAAAAAACCGACGCCGGTGCAAATCGTTCGTGTCGACTACCCAAAACGAAGTGCCGCAGTCATTAAAGAAGCATATTTTAAACAAGCATCCACCACTGACTACAACGGTGTATATCGTGGGAAATACATTGATTTTGAAGCAAAAGAAACGAAAAATAAAACATCGTTTCCATTAAAAAATTTCCATGAACACCAAATTCATCATATGCAACAAGTATTGCGGCACGGGGGAATTTGTTTTGTCATTTTGCGTTTTACTACACTGAATGAAGTTTATCTTCTTGATGCGAACCATTTGATTATGTTTTGGGAACAACAACGATCAGGAGGAAGAAAATCCATCCCGAAACGAGAAATCGAACGGTACGGCCATTACATTGCACTTGGCTACCAACCGAGAATTGATTATATTAGTGTAGTAGAAAAAGTCTACTTTTCTCATTAACAGATGTAAATTTCATAAGAAAGGCAGGATTCGCTTATGTCTGGTGAATATCGTTCTCGTGTGGAACGAAAACAAGCATCCAAGCGAGCAAAGCAAAAGAAAGCGAAAAAACAAAAAGGTACATCGCTCTTTAAAAAATTAACGGTTGCTGTCTTATTGTTCATGATGATAGGAATGGTGGGAGGAATTGCCACATTTGCCTATTTCATTAAAGATGCGCCGCCGTTTGATGAAGCAAAAATTAAAGACCCTTTATCGTCCACTGTTTATGACATGAATGGCCGTAAAGTGGCGGAGCTCGGCGGTTACAAACGAACCTATATTTCTTATAAAGATATTCCAAAAGTGTTAGAAAACGCTGTTTTGGCGACAGAAGACGTTCGCTTTTACAAGCATCACGGCGTGGATTTTATCCGGCTTGCCGGCGCTGTTGTTGCTAACATAAAAGAAGGGTTTGGGGCCGAAGGCGGAAGCACGATCACTCAGCAAGTCGCCAAACTTACTTTCTTATCACAGGAAAAAACGTTAAAACGAAAAGCGCAAGAATTATGGCTTTCCCTTCGTTTGGAACAAAAGTATTCGAAACAGGAAATTTTAGAAATGTATTTAAATAAAGTTTATTACTCAGACAGCATTTATGGCGTGGCTAGAGCCGCGGAATATTATTTTGGAAAGACGGATTTAAAAGACTTGACGCTTCCTGAAGCGGCTTTGCTTGCGGGAATGCCGCAAAGCCCAAACAACTACAACCCATATGACCATCCGGAAGCTGCGAAAAAGCGCCGGGATCTTGTGTTATCGCTAATGGCAAAACATGGCTTTATCACAAAAGAGGAAGCGGAAAAAGCAAAGCAAGTACCGATCAAATCGATGCTGGTTGAACGAAAAAAACACGATAACTCTATTCCGTATGACTCGTTTATCGATGAAGTTATTAAAGAAGTTACCGATCAAGCGAATGTTAACGTGTTTGAAGATGGATTAAAAATTTATACGACGCTAGACCAAGATGCGCAAAAACATGTGGAGGATTTATTAAATTCCGATACGTTGTTTACAGATAAAAAAGACTTGCAGTCGGCAATCGCGCTAGTTGATACAAAAACAGGCGAAATTCGCGCGCTTGGCGGCGGACGCCATCGCGAAAAGGTAACGTTTGGGTTTAACTATGCGATTCAACCAGTCGGTCAGCCTGGATCATCCATTAAGCCAATTTTAGATTACGGTCCGGCAATTGAATACTTAAAATGGTCGACTGCCCATCAAATCGTCGATGAACCATACTCTTACTCTAACGGAAAGCCGATACGAAATGCTGATAGAAAATATTTAGGTCCGATGACCATACGCTATGCTTTGGCAAAATCCCGCAACATTCCAGCGTTAAAAGCGCTTCAAGCTGTTGGAAAAGAGCGTGCAAAAGAATTTGCTAACAGACTCGGCATGGGATTGGACGAAGTGCATGAAGCGTATGCGATTGGCGGATTGGAAAACCGTGTTTCTCCATTGCAAATGGCTGGAGCTTATAGTGCTTTTGGCAATAATGGGGTATATATTAAGCCGCACGCTGTCACGAAAATCGTCTTTCCGGACGGCACAGAGATGAACTTAAAACCAAAACCGAAAAAAGTGATGAAAGATTATACAGCGTACATGATTACAGATATGTTAAAATCGGTTGTCCAATACGGAACGGGTACGCTTGCGAACGTTCCAGGGCTTCATGTTGCCGGCAAAACGGGAACGACGAACTATCCTAGCGAAGTGGCGAGAAAATACGGTCTATCTGAACGCGCCGTACCGGACAGCTGGTTTGTCGGCTATACACCAAACTATACGGCAGCGGTTTGGACCGGATTCAGCAAACGCAGCAGCACCGCTGATTTATCACAATATGAGCAGAAGATTTCACGCCTTTTATTTAAACAGGTCATTTCCTACGTAGATGATGGCGGCAGCGATTTTAAAATGCCGAATAGCGTTGTAAAACTGCCGATTAAAAAAGGCACTAATCCGCCAAAACTAGCAAGCAAATATACGCCAGAAAGCGAAATTAGTTACGAATGTTTCGTCAGAGGAACGGAACCGACAGAAACAGCGAAAGACGAACCGGAAACATTGCCATCAGTAACGAATTTGCAAGCGGCGTATAACGCGGAAACAAACTCCATTTCTGTTTCATGGAACTATAGCAACGACAACGCCATCTTTGAAGTTCGTATAAAAAATGACAAAGGCGAGCAAAATGTCGTTACGACAAGAGAAAAAGCGATTACTGTCAATAATCCAACACCAGGCACTTACACATTCGCCGTTTACGCAAAAGATGGAAAAATCCAAAGCAAACCAGCATTGACTAGCGTACGAGTGCCAGGGGAAGAACAAAACCAACAAGGAGAGGAAAATCAAGATCAAACTTCTCCTTCTGATCAAACAAATCAAGGTGAAAATATCGAACAACAACCAAATGAAAATAATAATAATGGAACTAACGAGGACAGCAATAACAATGATAATAGCAATAATAATGGCAATTCTGATGGCACTACTTCCCCGACGCCGCCATCTACCAATCCGACAACTCCTCCGCCGCAAAATAATAACAACAATGGCGGAGGAAACAATGGAAATACCCCGCCTAACAACGGGGGAAATAACGGCAATACCCCTCCTAATGGGGCAAATAATGGTAATACTCATAATACCCAGCATAACAACGCTATTGGAACCAATCCTTATCGTTCCAATGTCATAAAACAAGAAAGTGAAAATTAAAAAACAATAACAAACAAAAGGATGTCTCGCCTATCGAGACATCCTTTTGTTTATTGCCATTTGTTTGTACGCTAATTTTGCTGTTTCCTCAAATAATTCGCTCAACTGAATAAACGAATGATATATATCACAACGGTCAAAAACAAATTGAAGTCGTTCCGGACAATTTACCGGCTTCAGCGGCAGCGCACGTATTTCTTCTTGCCAATGACGCACGTTTTTTACTCGCCTTCCATTTAGCCAAAATAAACAAGAAAGCAAATAAGAAAGCCCGCGAATCATTGGGGCGCGAGCAGAACGCCGGTCGCGCTTGGCAAAACAGCCCTCTAACATTTCTTTCTCCTCATTCCACAACTGAAGCACTGCAGGAATCGATTGTTCGATATTGCTCCAAGGAAACGGTTCGCGTTCGATCATATCATAATAAAAATAAACGATTTTCATCATATGCGGAAAAGGCTTCTCATCTTTTATTTTCATGACTTCTCCTTCACGAAAAAACAATGGATGCACAAACTCATTTGGTATGCGCATCATTTGTCCCCCTTTTGCGCATTCGCTTTTTTCCTTCCCGGCATAAATCAAGAAGCGGACAAACGTGACATTGCGGAGACTGTGCTTTACAATGATAACGGCCAAAAAAAATCATGCGATGATGTGTAATGGACCATTCTTCTTTTGGGATTTTTTTCATTAATGTTTTCTCGACTTCTAACACAGAATCATTCCACCGGCAAAAACCGAGCCGTTTGCTGACGCGCTCAACATGCGTATCCACGGCAATGGCTGGTATGCCAAAGGCGACAGAAACAACCACATTCGCCGTTTTCCGTCCAACTCCCGGTAATTTCATTAGCTCATCGCGATCTTTCGGCACTTCTCCATTATATTTTTCCATTAATATCGCGCATAATTTTTGAATATTTTTCGCTTTGTTGCGATAAAGACCAATCGAGCGAATATCTTGCTGCAATTCTTCAAGAGGGACAGATACATAGTCTTCTGGAGTTTTGTATTTTTCAAATAAATGTTTTGTTACTTTATTGACTAATGCGTCCGTACATTGGGCGGATAAGACGACAGCAATTAATAACTCAAACGGATTCCGGTGCACTAACTCACAATGTGCGTCGGGAAACATTTCTCCCATTTTATCCAAGCAATAGCGAATTTGTTGTTTCGTAAGCATCAAACCCTCTCCTTTCTCCTTGCAAAGAAAAACGAGAGACAATGCTCTCGCTTATGAATCCAGCCAATTAAAAAATGGGATCGTTTGTTTATATTCATTTTGCACAGGACGAATCGACTTCGTTGATTGCTGATGTTTTCGGAATTTTCTTCCGTAATTTTGCGCCTGCTCGATCGTGCGAATTCCGTTCTTTTTCCATTCAAATAAAATACGATCAATATAGCGGAAATTCAATTTTCCTGATAACACCGCTTCACGAAGCGCTGCTTTAATGATGAGCGGACTATGCCCGTCCTGGTCAATCCACATCGATAATGTTTCACATTCAAACGGAGAGAGAGGACGGCCAAATTCTTGTTCAAACACCGTATACAAACTTTCCTCTTCCTCTTGCCGCTCTTGTTTTTCTTCTTTAAGCGACTCGGCGTATAAATAATGAACAAGCTTTTCCCAAAGCGGCTGCAGCGAATATTTTTCACTGCGAATCTCCCGCTCATCCATATGCTCTTCAATCGAAATAAACCCTTTTTGCAGCAATTTACGAAGCATTTCCATGCACTCGGAAGGAGTGACCGTCATTTTTTCGGCTAACTCAGCTGGAGTAGGAAATAAAATTCCTTCTTCGATAAAGGAATGCATATGTAATAATAGCACGAATTCTGTTTCAGACAAACCGAGATGTTTATAGTGATTCAACAATAATTTTGGAATGGCAAAACTTCCTTGCGACAGCCATTCGGCCATTTTCTTTTTATCCATACGGATGCACCTCAACTATAGTATAACATAACGGGATAAAAAAACCCCCTTTTTCGGGGGATTTCCTTACGGATAAAGACGATTGAGCAAACGTGGAAACGGAATCGTTTCGCGAACATGATCGACGCCGCAAATCCAAGCAATGGTACGCTCTAGACCAAGTCCAAATCCAGAGTGAGGCACGGAACCGTATTGCCGTAATTCTAAGTACCATTTATACGCATCAAGCGGCAAATGATGTTCTTCTAAGCGTTGCTTTAATAGTTCATAGTCATGAATGCGCTCTGAGCCGCCAATAATTTCACCGTAGCCTTCTGGCGCAATTAAATCCGCACACAACACGACTTCCGGACGATTTGGGTCCGGCTGCATATAAAATGGTTTTAATGTGGTTGGATAATGCGTAATAAATACAGGTTTATCAAAGCTTTCGGCAATCGCTGTTTCATGAGGTGCGCCAAAATCGTCACCCCACTGAATGTCGTTAAACCCTTTATCATGCAAAAGCTGGATCGCCTCATCGTATGTAATGCGCGGGAATGGCGGTTTTACAAGCTCGAGCTTCGTCGTGTCACGTCCTAATGTTTTTAACTCTAGTTGGCAATTTTTCAATACAGATTGAACGATATGCGAAACGTATTCCTCTTGAAGTTTTAAGTTATCTTCGAATTCGTAAAATGCCATTTCTGGTTCAATCATCCAAAATTCAATTAAATGGCGGCGCGTTTTGGATTTTTCGGCACGAAATGTCGGGCCGAACGAAAATACTTTACCGAGCGCCATTGCCGCTGCTTCCATGTATAGTTGGCCGCTTTGTGACAAATAGGCGTCCTCATCAAAATATTTCGTATGAAATAATTCCGTCGTTCCTTCCGGCGCACTGCCAGTCAAAATTGGCGGATCGACTTTCACAAAGCCATGATTGTTGAAAAATTCATATGTTGCGCGAATCACTTCATTACGAATTTTCATAATCGCGTGCTGACGGCGCGACCGAAGCCAAAGATGGCGATGGTCCATTAAAAACTCTACGCCGTGTTCTTTCGGAGTAATCGGATAATCAACCGCTTCATGGATAATTTCTAAGTTTGTTACGGAAAGTTCATAACCGAATGGAGAACGTTCATCGACACGCACCGTTCCTGTGACGTATAACGATGTTTCTTGCGTGATGGATTTGGCAATCTTAAAAACGTCTTCCGCTACTTTTGATTTTTCGACAACTCCCTGAATAAAGCCTGTCCCATCACGTAGTTGCAAAAAGGCTATTTTTCCGCTAGAACGCTTGTTGGCAAGCCAAGCGCCAATGGTTACTTCTTGTCCTACGTAATTTTTTACCTCTGCAATCGTTGTTTTCACGTACATTTTCCCTCCAACATCTGTTCCAACACAATGTATGTACAATCATTCAATATTATACATTTCGACAAAAAGAGAAGCAATAGAAAAGGAACTCCGCCTCATTAGGAAAGCGGCTCTGCCAATAAGCAAAGCCGCTTTTTGATCATGAGCGCTGAAGTTTTTGTTCCATAAACTGTTTGATGCGTTCCACCGCTTTTTCCAATACATCGAGCGAAGTGGCATAAGACAAACGAACATTGTCTGGCGCGCCAAATCCAGAGCCTGGTACAAGCGCAACGTTTGCCTCTTCCAACAGTGCTTCAACCAATTGGTCCACCGTATCATAACCAGCCATTTGCGCCGCTTCACGAGCGTTCGGGAACAAATAAAACGCCCCTTGTGGTTTCACACAAGTAAACCCTGGAATTTGGATCAGTTTTTCGTAAATAATATTTAATCGTTCTTCAAACGCTTTGCGCATTTCTTCCATCGGCTCTTGTGGGCCGCTGTACGCGGCAATGGCCGCATATTGCGCAATCGAGGTCGGGTTGGATGTGCTATGGCTGGCAAGATTGGTCATCGCCTTGATAATTTCTTTATTTCCCGCCGCATATCCAATCCGCCATCCCGTCATTGAATGCGATTTGGACAAGCCATTAATGATGACGGTTTGCGCTTTTAACTCCGGCGACAATTGCGCGATCGATACGTGTCTCGCGTTTCCGTACACCAATTTCTCATAAATTTCATCGGAAACGACCAAAATGTCATGCTCTAAGCAAACTTCGCCAAGCGCTTTTAACTCCTCTTCCGTATAAATCATTCCCGTCGGATTGCTTGGCGAATTGATAATCACCGCTTTTGTCCGCTCCGTAATCGCCGCTTTTAACTGTTCTGGTGTGATTTTAAATTGATTTTCTTCCAGCCCCTCGACATAAACTGGCACACCGCCAGCAAGCTTCACTTGCTCTGGATAGCTAACCCAATATGGAGTCGGGATGATCACTTCATCCCCTTCGTCTAAAATAGCTTGAAACAATGTATACAACGCGTATTTTGCTCCAACACAAACAATAATTTCTGACGGCTCATAACGAAGCTGCTGATCTTTTTCGAACTTCTTAATAATTTCTTCCTTTAGAGCTGGCAGACCACCTGATGGCGTATATTTCGTATATCCTTCATTCATCGCCTTTACGGCTGCGTCAATAATATGCTGCGGCGTGTTAAAATCCGGCTCGCCCGCGCCTAAGCCGATCACATCATAGCCTGCTGCTTTTAGTTCTTTTGCCTTTGCCGTAATTGCTAATGTCGCGGATGGCGTGAGTGAAGCAACCCTTTTTGAAAGTTTCATCGTTTCTTCCCCCTAATTGCGTCATTGTTGAAAGCTGTACCTCTTTAAAAATGTTCCGTCAGTAAAACTTAAGTAGTAAAACGAATAGCGATCATATTGATCAATATATGTCAACTCCCAAAGAGGTACGCCCTTTTCCATACCAAGCTTAGCGGAAATGAGCTTTTTCGGATGACGCTCCGCTTTTAATTTTGCGATCGCTTCCGATTCCGTAATACCGCTTTTCGCTCGTTTTATAACAATTTTCCCTTTCTTTTCTGGAACCCAAACAATATATTTTTTCCCTTGCTTATTCTTGCCGATAAACACAATATAAGTTTTTTTCGCCATAGTATGTATAAGTGCGCTCAATCTGCGTGAAAGCAATTTTTTCTTTCGCGCGTTCTAACGCTTTTTCCTCCAATGACTGTTTCGGCATCAAAGCATCTTGATAAACGGATATCGCCTGCCAAACTCCAAGGCATAAAAAAATGAAAAGTAAAACGCCCCATTTTTTCATTTCCATCACATCTTACGTGCGATAAATAGTAAAAATAGCCTGCTTTTTATCATTTTCATCCAAAGCTAGTCCAAACATAAGATTGTCTCGTTTCAATGTTCGGTTCAGACAATCAACAATTTTATACAAGTCCTCGGAATGTTGGATTTTTACGGTAGCGAGCACTTCAATTTTACTTTCCATTTACGTCGTTTCCTCCTGTGTGACACAAATTTTGTTACTTATATGAATAAGGTACAACGGCAACAATACAAATACAACAACAATTTGACATGTTGTATTTCTTCACTAATTATAACAGGTTTGCCTGTTTATTTCATAAAAAATTGCCCACCTACACCATAATTTTAACAGGCGCCTTGCTTTTGCATTTATACACATGCGGCAAGGCGCTTTTTTCAGTAATTGGATCAAGATAGCCTAGCTATAGATTGCGCCATTTTCCGCTCATTTATCATAGCCATTTTTCAAGTTTTTGCAAAAGTTGATCAAGCGATGCTTCATAAATCGTAAGCGACGGTAACGAGTTTAAAAAGTATTTTCCATATGAAGCAGATGTAAGACGGCGATCAAAAACAAATACCGCCCCTTTATCCTTTTTCGTTCGAATTAGTCTTCCAAATCCTTGTTTAAAACGAAGCACAGCCTCCGGAAGAGACAACTCGTAAAAAGGATTTCCGCCTTTAGCGCGAATATACTCGCTTTTTGCTTCGATCAACGGGTCATCTGGAGGTGCAAATGGCAAGCGGACGATCACTACTACCGACAATTCGTCACCAGGCAAATCTACGCCTTCCCAAAAATTGCTTGTTCCAAACAAAATGGCTTGATCAAACTGTTGAAACGCTCTTGTCAGTTTTGTCGCACTCCCACTTTGCACCCCTTGAGCAATCAATACATAGTCTTCATTCCGTTCCTCCATCTTCATCGCGGCTGCCGTCAATTTGAGCAATTCATATGACGTAAAGAGAACAAGCATTTTTCCTTTGATTCGTTCGGCAATTTGTGATACCCCTTCAGCAACTACGGCAGCATATTCTTCCAAAGATACAGAAGAAATCGGCGGAAAATCGCTTGGAATCATTAACATTGCCTGTTCTTTATACGAAAACGGAGACGGAATCGTTTGGCAAATCGGATAAAAATCGCTTAATCCAAAACGGGATATTATATATGCAAAGCTGCCATTCATCGTTAATGTCGCCGAGGTAAGCACAATACTTTTTTTCGGCATAAACAGCCGTTCGGCAAAAAATTCATCCAACTGAATGGGCTGTGAGTAAACAGCCGTTGCATTAGCTGCTCCTTTTTCTTCCGCTTCAATCCACCGGACCACCATTGGGTCATCGCTTTCGATTAAATCGTATAATGTATCAATGATTTGGTTCAAGGATGAAACGTCGGAAAAATAGGAATAGGGCTGGGCAGATATGGATGATTCCATGTTGTTTTCTGAAAAAAACGTTTGCAACTGTTTTGTTTCATCGACAAGGTTGGCAACATGGCCGCGGATGCGCCAAAGCAATTCTTTCATTGCACTCCATTGGCGGCCGCTTTCTTTTTGTGGTTCAAATCGGTAGCGGCAGCGTCCAGATTCCGCTGATTTCCTTTCTAATGCATAACGGCGTATCATGCGAAACAGTTCATCACATTCAAACTGAAGCTCTTCTACAAGCTGCCCGCAGCGTAAAAAATGATTATCCGCATTCCAATGGCGCCCGGCAAATAATTTCATTAATTTTGCGAGCGAACCATTTTCATTCACTTTTCCAATTCTTGTTAGTATTAAACGAATCGAAACATAATCCACTTGCTGCCCAAAATAATGGGACGCTACCTCTTCTAAATGATGCGCTTCATCAATAATCATATGCTCATAATCAGGCAGAAGCGGAGTAGAAGCAGTAACATCATGCAATAAAAAAGCGTGATTCGTAATCACAATATGAGCTTCTTCCGCTCGCTGCTTCGCTCTCCAAAAGAAATTATATTTGCCGCCATTATCTTCCTCATCCATAACTAACAGCGGCCAAAATAAACGCGCGCCGGACGATGCATTCAATTCATCCATATCTCCCGTTTCCGTTTGCGTCAACCAAACAAGAAGCTGACATTTTAATAACACAACATCGTAATTTTGATGATGTTCCTGCAAAAAAGCGATGAACTTGTCCAATGAAAGATAATTGCGCTTTCCTTTCAGCACCGCTACGCGAAGCGGAAACGGAACGACCGCTTTTAAAAAAGGAATATCCCGTTCAAGAAGCTGCTGTTGCAACTGAAGCGTATGTGTACTAATCACAACACGTTTTTGCTGTTCATATGCAAAAAAAGCGCTTGGAATTAAATACGCCAGCGATTTGCCAATTCCTGTCCCCGCTTCGATTAAAGCGTGCTGAGACGTTTCGAGCGCCTCATAAACGAGCTTCATCATTTCCCATTGCCCATCTCGTCTTTCATAATGATCAAGCGGAAGCGTATGCGGGCCAGCAAAAAACGCGGCAAATGAGGCGTCTTTATGATGATCTTCCTCTTTTCTTTGCATCGAAACAGGTTTTTTCAGCGCAATGCCGCGGTAAAATATATACGACTTTTCATCCGCTAAAGACGCCATCTTTTCCATAATGATATTGTCTAACAATGGATATAAATCACTTTTAAGATAAGGAGACAATCTCTTTAGATGCTGCAATGTTATAAGCGGCAGTTGACGCAAACGGTTCAGTAACGCAATGAACAATTTAGCTGTCACTTCCGCATCGCTATCGGCTTGATGCGGCTGGTCATGGTCAATATGCAGCTGTTTTGCTAAATCTCCTAATTTATAGCTTTCGGCAGTCGGAAAGACAATGCGAGCAAGTTCGACCGTATCAATCGTTGGTCCTGAAAACGGGGGCAATCCTGCCATATGTAATTCTTCCTGCAAAAACTGCAAATCAAAAGAGACGTTATGAGCAACAAAATAAGACTGTTGCAACATGTCAGCCACTTTTGCAGCTTCCTCAGCAAAACTAGGTGCATCCGCGACCATTTGTTCAGTAATATTTGTTAATTGCTGAACAAATGGAGGAATGTCTCGTTCTGGATTAAAAAAACTAGAGAAACGATCAACAATTTGCCCGTTCTCAATGACCACCATGCCAAGCTGAATGATGCGGTCGCCTTTTTTCGGAACATTCCCCGTTGTTTCTAAATCAATAATGACAAAACGGTCTTTCATGTTGTCACCTCAAAATAAAAAGCGTAACGAAAGGGGGCTCCCTTTCGCTATCAAAACAGCCCCCTCTCCCTTTATAAAACGGTATGTGCCGGTTCTTCCACAATCAGCTGCTGAATGCGGTTGTTCTCGTCCATAATGGCAATTTTCGGACGATGCTGGGCAATTTTTTCCTCAGGAACGATCGCATAAGAAATAACAATAATGATATCACCCTTTTGCACAAGACGAGCAGCTGCGCCATTTAAACAAAATACTCCGCTGCCGCGTTCACCAGGAATAATATATGTTTCAAATCGCGCCCCGTTATTATTGTTGACAATTTGCACTTTTTCATTAGGCACCATGCCGACCGCATCTAAAATATCGGCATCGATCGTAATGCTGCCAACGTAGTTCAAATTTGCTTCTGTTACACGTGCGCGATGAATTTTCGCGTTCATTAATGTACGAAACATGAAGAAATCCCCTCCTAAAGAAAGCAAATTGCAAAATCATAATTACACGATGTCCAGTGTAATATTATCGATGAGGCGAGCGCTTGCAAAGCGAACCGCAACCGCGATAATCACTTTTCCATGCAGCTTTTCAAGCGGCTTTAAATCTGGGTAAGAATAAACTTCTACATAATCAATCTCTGCATGTGTATGTGTTTGAATATAATTTTTCACTAATGCACAAATCGTCTCTGGATTGCGCTCTCCGTTCTCAATCGCTGTTTTTGCCTGCTGCAGCGCTTGATATAACGCCGGCGCCTCCTTCCGTTCTTCCGGCGATAAGTAAACATTACGAGAGCTTTTTGCAAGGCCGTCTTCTTCGCGAACGGTCGGCACAGCCACTAATTCGATCGGAAAATGAAAATCCCGAATAAGTCCATCCACAACAGCAACTTGCTGCGCATCCTTCATTCCAAAATAAGCACGGGTCGGCATGACAATATGAAATAATTTCGTTAAAACGGTAGCCACTCCATCGAAATGACCGGGTCTTGATTTTCCGCAAAGCACATCAACGCGTTCTTTCACGGTCACTTGTACGCTCAATGGGTGTGGATACATTTCCTCTACACTAGGGCAGAAGAAAACGTCTACACCGTTTTCTTTTGCAATGCGCTCATCACGTTCTATATCGCGCGGGTATCGCGCAAAGTCTTCATTTGGACCGAACTGAAGCGGATTCACAAAAACGCTTAATGCAACGATATCATTTTCCTCGCGCGCCTTTTTTAACAGAGCAATATGCCCCTCATGCAAATACCCCATTGTCGGTACAAAACCGATCGTTTTTCCTTCAAGGCGATATTGCTGCATCATGGTTTGCATATCCTGTATTTTCGTTGTCACAATCATGTTCGTTTTCCCCCATATAGCGCAATCCATTCTTCTTCTTTCATCGTAAACATATGAGCGGCTTCTGGAAACTGCCGTAATTTCACATCAGCGATGTAATTTGCGAGCGCGTGAGAAATGGTTTCTTGAATATTAGCGTATTTTTTTACAAATTTTGGAACACGATCTACCCCATATCCAAGAACATCATGATATACTAGCACTTGGCCATCCACTTCGTCACCAGCGCCGATACCGATCGTTGGAATCGTCAACTGTTTCGTTATTTCCGCGGCAATTTGTTTCGGCACACATTCCAAAACGAGGGCGATTGCGCCGGCTTCCTCGCATAACTTAGCGTCTTCTATTAATTTTCGTGCGCTTTCCGCATCTTTCCCCTGCACTTTATAACCACCAAGCACTCCAACAGACTGCGGAGTAAGTCCAAGATGGGCAACAACTGGAACCCCTGCTTTTGTAAAGGCGCGAATAACGTTTACAACGTCATCGGCGCCTTCCACTTTCACTGCGTTCGCTCCTGATTCTTGCATTATGCGTTGAGCATTGCGGAGCGCTTCCTCCATGGATAAATGATAAGACATAAACGGCATATCGGTTACGATAAACGTATTCGGCGCTCCGCGACGAACCGCTTTCGTATGATGAATCATATCTTCGACGGTAACAGGTATCGTTGAATCATACCCTAAAACGACCATTCCGAGCGAATCGCCGACTAAAATCATGTCAACACCCGCCGCCTCCGCCAGTTTCGCCGACGGGAAATCGTAAGCAGTCAGCATGACAATTGGTTCATTTTCTTGCTTCATTTTGAAAAAATCGGTTTTCGTTTTCATTATCTATTCCCTCCTCTTTTGTCGCAGAGGAGATGAATCACCGAACAAAAAAACCTTCTTTCTCTACCTTGAGAAAGAAGGACGCTTATCGCAGCAATCGGCTGAGTTCATCCCTCTGTCCAAGTCCTTCTAAGGATCAAGGCAGATCGTTTTTTATTTGATTGTTCCTTCTTGCCCGGTGCAGTTCTTTCGCAAAAGATACTGCCCATTTCCTTGTTAGTTCGTATTTTAACAAAATTGTTACATTTTTTCTAGATGAATGTTTATGATTGAATATCGGCAGAGTGAATATAATGGATATGTTTTTCTTCATCTTCAAGCATAAGCACACCTTCATCGGTAATGCCCAGTGCAATTCCTTTGATCGTCCCGTTTAACGTTCGGGCGGTAATTTCTTTTCCGATGCTTGTCGCATATCCTTCCCATAATAGTTTAATGGGACGGAAGCCGTATTGTAAATACTGTTGATATAATCTTTCAAGCCGCAGCAGAATTTCTTGGACCAGCTGTGCACGTTGAATGCGCTCCCCTTTTTCAATGGCGAGCGATGTAGCAATCGTGCGAATTTCTTCTGGAAATTGATCCAATGTTTGGTTGACATTAATGCCCATGCCGATAATCACCGAATGAATCCGATCAGGGTCTGCTTGCAGTTCCGTTAAAATACCGACACACTTTTTTCCATTGATTAAAATATCGTTGGGCCATTTAATGTCCGGGACGATGTTCGCTTTTTCTTGGATCGCTTGCGCAATCGCAACTGCTGTTAACAAAGTAAGCTGCGGCGCTTTTTGCGGCGGAATTGGCGGACGCAAAATGAGACTCATCCATATTCCCGTTCCTTTTGGAGAAAACCATTTGCGGTCCATCCGTCCGCGTCCCGCCGTTTGCTGTTCCGCGATCACAAGCGTCCCTTCTTTTGCTCCTTCATACGCAAGGCGCAAAGCGATCTTTTGCGTAGATGTTACTTCCTCTTCAAAATGAATATAGCGGCCGAACGTTTCCGTCTTTAAACCAAGTTGAATTTCATTTGCTGTCACTTTATCAGGAGTTTTTACAATGCGGTAGCCGAGACGGCGCACCGCTTCTAATTCAAACCCTTCTTTCCGCAATTCTTCGATATGTTTCCAAACAGCCGTACGTGAACAACCTAGCACTTCACTAATTTTTTGTCCAGAAATAAAATCTCCATTCGCCTCTGAAAATAGCTCTAACAATTTTCTCCGCGTATCAGATTGCGATGAATGAGCCATTCGTGAATCCGCTCCTTATGATTATCTACTTCTCCATGAATAACCGCTCGTTCAATGAGTGTCAATATCTCTTTTACCCAAGGCCCTCCCGGTTTGCCAAACCATTTCATGATGTCGTTTCCGCTTACTGCTAATTCTTTCTTTGTTTTAATCGGAAGAGACATAAACAATTCGTTCAATTTCTTTCGATGTTCCTCCACATTTTCGCCGCTTGCCACTGAACGAATCGTTTCCGCGGCAATCGCATGCTCAAGTCCGAATTCAAATAATCGCTCTTTCGTCCAATCACTGCTCGAAGGAATCGTTTGTAAAATCCGTAACGCCATCTCCACTTCTTTGATCAGCCGATTCGGCAGCTTCCACGCTCGTAAAAAGTCAGCGGCCGAATCGACGCAAAGGATATAGCATAAAAATCCCCACCGCTGCCCGCGTGAATCAAGCAGCCTCCAATTATAGCGGGCAGCTGCCTGCAATTCATTCTCTTTGTCACGCAGCATCGGTAAATATAAAAACAACCCTGTTTCTACTAGTAAAGACAAAGCTCGGCTGGCAAACGGACCCTCAAGCAGCTTTTCAAACTCCATCGTCATCCGTTCCACCGAAATATGGGCAAGAAGCGCAGCGTTTTCTATAATCGCCTGCTTTGTTTCTTCATCAAGGGAAAATCCTAATTGACCAACAAACCGGATCGCGCGCATCATCCTTAACGCATCTTCTGAAAAACGCGCTTTTGGATCACCGACCGTACAAATGATACGATTTGCAATCGCCTCTTGCCCTCCAAATGGATCGATCAACTTTCCTTCTGCATCCATCGCGATCGCATTCATCGTAAAATCACGGCGCTGTAAATCTTCATAAAGGGATCGGACAAACGTAACCGCCCCCGGCCGACGATAATCTTCATATTCACTTTCTGTTCGAAACGTTGTCACTTCGTAGGAAATTCCGTTATGGACAACCACTACCGTTCCGTGTTGCGAACCGATATCAATCGTTTTTGGAAATAATTGCATCACTTCATCTGGCAGCGCGGATGTAGCAATATCAATATCGCCAATTTCTCGATTTAATAAAAGATCGCGCACCGCACCGCCTACAAAATACGCTTCATATCCGTGCTGCTGCAATGTTTGAATAATGCCGAGCGCTTTTTGAAATGGTTCTTTCATCACCTCACCCCTTTGCCAATGAAAAATAAATATCTTCATATTGTTCCACAATTTGTTCCGAATAAAATTTTTGATATACCGTTTGAACCGCCTGCTTGGCCATATACATGTGAAGATGTTTGTCTGTTAAAATGCGAAGCGCTTTATTTGCCACTTCTTCCACATTTCCAAGCTCACATAAAAACCCTGTTTTACCGTCTTCAATCACTTCAGGAATGCCGCCGATCGTCGTACCAATGCAAGGAACGCCGCAGGCCATCGCTTCTAATAGCACAAGACCAAAGCTTTCTTTTTCTGATAATAGCATCTTCACATCGCTAATCGAATATAATTCATCGAGCTTGTCTTGTTTTCCTAAAAAGCGTACATCATCACTAAGTCCAAGCTCTGTCACAAGGCGGCTGACGACAGTCATTTCCGGTCCATCGCCGACAAGCAGCAGTTTCGCAGGCAGATGCTTGCGAATGAGAGAAAAAGCGCGCACAACATCAGGAACCCGCTTGACTTTTCGAAAGTTGGATACATGAATGATGACTTTTTCGTTCTCATCAATCCCATATTCTTTCTTTAAATGATTGGCATTTTTTTTGTGATATACACGCTCGTCCACAAAGTTATAGACGGTTTGGATCGGTTTTTGTACGTCAAGAAGCTCATACGTCTGCTTGACAAGCGCATTCGAAACGGCGGTGACAACATCTGATTGCTCAATTCCAAATTTAATCATATCGCTCAACGATGGATCATATCCAAGCACCGTAATATCCGTTCCGTGCAATGTCGTAACAATCTTTAATTTCCCGCCTACCATTTGCTTCGCCAATACAGCGCAAACCGCATGCGGAACGGCATAGTGGGCATGCAACACATCGAGCCGCTCCCGCTTCGCCACTTCAGCAATTTTGCTTGCCAGAGCTAAATCATATGGCGGATATTGAAATACAGAATATTGATTGACGCCCACTTCATGATAATAAATGTTGCCATACACTTTATTGAGACGAAACGGCATGCTCGAAGAAATAAAATGAATTTCATGCCCTTTTTCTGCCAGCAATTTCCCTAATTCGGTCGCAACGACACCAGAGCCGCCTACTGTTGGATAACAAACAATCCCTATTTTTAGCTTCATTGTCACACTCCTAATAAATCATTGGCAATCTTAAGTGGTTTTTTTGCGAAAAATCCTTCCGCAAACATCACGCCAGCTTCTTTTCCTAATAACCGCTCACGGCTTTCCACCATTTCAATATAGCCGTCTGTAAGCGGTGTATCAACAGAACCGGCTGTTTTTGTAAATTGGCTTTCATAAGCGCGCAAACTGGCTAATTTTTTGTCAATCGTATCACTAATATCGATGACAAAATGCGGGCGTTCCCACGCATTAATCATATAGTAATAGACAGAATGAACGCGATGTGCCGGCAAGTCCGGCTCTGTTTTATAGCGGCGGATGCCAGCGGAAAACACCGCCTCTTCCACAAGATGTGCGCAACGGCCATGATCCGGATGCCGGTCCACCCAATAAGGGGCAAACACAACGTGCGGGCGGTATCGGCGAATCACTGAAACAATGCTTTTAACCGCTTCTTCTGTCACATATAAGCCGCGGTCCGGAAGGCCAAGATTTATTCTTGTAGCCACTCCTAATATATCCGCAGCCTCCCTTGCTTCTTTTTGCCGCAATTCCACCGTTCCGTTTGACGATAATTCGGCTAATGTTAAATCGCAAATGCCAATGCGATAGCCTTTTTCGGCATATTTGGCAATCGTTCCACCCATCCCGATTTCGACATCATCCGGATGAGCGCCGAATGCTAACATATGTAATTGCTCATAATCCATTTATTTCACCTTTTCTTCCACGAACAATGTTTCTCCATGCAAAATCGCCGCGCTCTAACCCTTTAATTAAAATTTCCGCCGTCCCCATATTTGTCGCAAGCGGCACCGAATATACATCGCATAAACGAATTAATGCGCTGACATCCGGCTCATGCGGTTGCGCGGTCAGCGGATCACGGAAAAATATCACCATATCCATTTCATTGCGGGCAATCATTGCGCCAATTTCTTGATCTCCACCATATGGTCCTGATTGAAAGCGATGCACTTTCAGTCCTGTCGCCTCTTGAATGCGAAGACCTGTTGTCCCGGTCGCATACAATTCATGCTGTTCTAAAATCGGCTGATAGGCAGTAACAAACTCAATCATATCCGCTTTCTTTTTATCATGCGCGATTAACGCGATCTTCACGATAGCACCCCCGCTTAGTGGCCGTTTTACTCGATAATGTGTTCCAAACCGTATACGAGCGTATGCAATTTCATGACTGTTTCTACTGACAATTTTACTCCAGACATGAACGAAGCGCGGTTGAACGAATCATGGCGAATCGTTAATGCTTGTCCATTTCCGCCGAAAATCACTTCTTGATGAGCGATAAGCCCCGGGAGGCGGACACTATGAATCGGTATGCCGTCATATGTCGCGCCGCGCGCTCCGGCAAGCGTCTCTTTCTCATCCGGATGGCCTTGTTTTTTTGTCGGGCGTACCATCGAAATAAGCTGTGCCGTTTTCACTGCGGTTCCGGATGGAGCATCGAGTTTTTGGTCGTGATGTAATTCGATAATTTCAACATCAGGAAAATATTTCGCCGCCATTTGCGCAAATTTCATCATTAAAATGGCCCCAATCGCAAAGTTAGGCGCAATGATCGCTCCAATTCCTTTTTCTTCCGCTAACGTGGTAAGACGTTGAATATCTTCATCCGTAAAACCGGTCGTGCCAACGACAGGACGGACTCCGTAGCGAAGCGCGATTTCAGCATGTTTTTTTCCTGCTTCCGGTGTCGTTAAATCGATGAGTACATCCGGTTTGATTTCTTCAAAACAGCGGGCAGCATCGGTATATATCGGGGCGTGAATGCCGGAAAATCCTTCGACATCCGCTAAATTTCCCCCGTCATTTTTACGGTCAATGACGGCAGCAAGCTGAAAATGATCGGTCTTTTGTACAAGGGAAACCGCTTCGCGTCCCATTCGGCCACGCGGACCGGCAATGACGATACGGATTGTCTCCATTATGCTTCCTCCTCTTCTTTTCGCGTCCAGCGGTTTTTATCACGGGTACGAAACTTTTCCATCACCATATCATGTGCTTGTTGCAAATCGATATGGAGAGAGTTGGCAAAACAGATAAGGACAAATAGCAAATCCCCTAGCTCTTCTTCAATGGTTTTTTCCTTTTCCGTCTGTTTTTTCGGCTTTTCGCCATAATAATGATTCACTTCCCGCGCCAATTCGCCAAGCTCTTCGGTAAGTCTCGCAAGCATGGCGAGCGGGCTGAAATACCCTTCTTTAAATTGGCTAATATATTCGTCTACCTCTTGTTGCAGCTGCTTCATCGTCTTTTCTTGCATAAACGTCACCTCTCATGTTTTCATGTTAGCTAAAAGCAACGTTTTTGACAAATATTTTTGCGCCTAACGCGCGCACATTGCTTATACAAACAACTTCATCTATAATTAAGGACGCTGACTACTATGAAAACGGAGGTAGCCATATGATTTTCGGGCTAAAAATAAAAAATATTATTTTCATTTTACTTGGTGCTGCCATTTTTGCGTTTGGACTTGTCCATTTCAACATGCAAAATAATTTAGCAGAAGGCGGCTTTACAGGAATTACGCTGCTTCTCTACTTTTTATTTGACATGGATCCATCCATTACAAACTTAGCGTTAAACATTCCTCTCTTCTTTATCGGTTGGAAATTGCTTGGGCGCAATTCGTTTTTATATACGATTATCGGAACGGTAGGCCTTTCTCTTTTCCTCTGGATTTTTCAACGTTACGCCATTCATATGCCGCTAAAGCATGATATGACGCTAGCGGCGTTATTTGCTGGCGTATTTATCGGCGTCGGTCTGGGCATTATTTTCCGTTACGGCGGAACCACAGGCGGCGTCGACATTATCGCGCGACTTGTCCATAAATATAAAGGGATTAGCATGGGAAAAACGATGTTTACGTTTGATGCCGCCGTTATTACTCTTTCATTGCTTTACCTTTCTTACCGCGAGGCAATGTATACGCTCGTTGCAGTGTTTATCGCCGCCCGCGTCATCGACTTTATGCAGGAAGGTGGATATGCGGCGAAGGGAGCAACGATTATTTCAGAAAAAAGCGAGGAAATTGCCAGCAAAATTTTAACGGAAATGGATCGCGGCGTAACGATTTTAAAAGGGCGGGGCTCTTATACGAAACGCGATCGGGATGTATTATATTGCGTGGTGGCGAAAAACGAACTGCCTCGTTTAAAAAACGTCATTATTTCCGTTGATCCCCATGCGTTTGTCGCTGTCACCGACGTCCATGATGTGCTTGGTGAAGGTTTCACACTCGATGAACGGAAGCAGCCGCTAGAACAATAAAAAGGGGCGTCACTCGCCCCCTCTTTTCCCTATTCATTTTCATGGGTGCGGTTTTTTTCTTTCTCCCCGCGATATTTCCGCCATCCAACATAAGATAGTGTCAATACAATCATTCCTCCGGTAGAAATGATCACCCATATTAAAGATGGATCGGCTTCATCTTTTTTGACGCCGTCAAATAACGTCTGTAAGTCTGCGCGCATATTTTTTAAATGTTTTTGCTGATCTTCTTGGCTTAATTGTTGAAATGCCGGTGTTTGCAACATTTCAATCTCTTTATCTATTTTTTTCGCTTCCTCAGGCTGCACATCAATTTTGACGCTTGGCTCAATCAGCTCATAATGGTTTAAAAATTGACGCAGAGAGGCGGTAAATGCTTCCTCTTTTCCTTGTTCTACCGCTTTCTCAAGCTGATCAAACGACCCCATCACTGTTGTTTCCATCTCTGACCAAAGAGGTTGATGTGTCGAATGAATCGCATCAACGACAAGGCGAAACTGTGTTACTTTATCAATTCTTTCCTCCTCCGGCAATGAGGATGCTGTTACCGTTTTCAGCGCATTTTCGTGAGTAATCGTGATCGCGCGAAGTTCATCTGCTGTTTTAAGCCGGTCCCGGGCGTTCATTTGAAAAAACTGATCGGAAAAATACGTCAATACTTCCTTTGCTTCTTCGAAACGTCCATTTTTCGCCAACTGTAACGCTTGATCAGAAATTTGATCTAGTTTTTTCCAACCGCCATCATTTTCGGCGGCGTAATTATGCGATGGAAATAAACAAATGAGCGTGATAAAAGCAAATAGCCATATTCGCTTCATTCTTGTCCCTCCTCCATTAACTATTACAATGTATGAAGGAGTGGACAAGAGTAGACCATTAATTTAATGAAAGAAAAAGTCTCCCTTTTCGTACACATAACATATAACTAATCGCGATCGAAATGATACTAAGCCAAAACGTAAAATAGCCGATTGGCGGCATATATTGATTTAAAACGCTGTAACGCGGCATCATTCCAAAAACATAATCGATGATGTCATTATGTAACGTCCAAACCGCCGCGAACGCTAAATGAGGCAAGCGAAACCGATAAAACGGAGCATATAATATTCCTTCGACCGCCATGGCTCCGTGAGAAATGATTAACATCCATCCTGCGACATCAAGCGTTCCCGTCACTTTCCATACTAACAAGTTCATCACGACCGCCCAAACGCCATACTTCACTAATGTCACGATTGCCAACGCTTCAAGCAGCGGAAAATGACGGCCGAGCAAAAACGCAATCAGAACTAGCACAAAAAATAAACTTGCGGTTGGGCTATCTGGAACAAACGGCAAAAAAATTGGCGGCGTCTCCGCTAATTGATAACGATACCATATATATCCGTAAATCGTCCCGATCACGTTGACTATAAGCAAAAGCCATAACACGGAACGATGGGCAAGCAACGGAAAAACCCATTTCATGAATACACACCTGCTCTCTACTTTTCATGAATGAAAAAAGCTGACTAATCATAGCCAGCTTTTTTCTCGATGAACCGTTTATTCCTCTTTTAATCCTGCAATGAATTCAGCGAGTTTTTTCAACTCTTCGTCCGTACCTTTGAAAATGCCTGCAGGCATGCCGCCTTTACCTTCTTTTGAAATTTTCGCGATTTCTTCCGGTGTTAAGCCTGTGCCAATAAGCGATGGCGCAGCTGCACCACCGGATAAATTTTCACCATGGCAGGACGTACATGTGTTAGCTTGGGCAATTTTATATCCTTCTGCGTTTTTGTCAATTTCCACTTCTGCGCGGATTTTCCCTTGTTCAGCAGCTTGTTTCCAGTCATGCGTAACAACGGCTTCCCAAGTTAAATATACTATTGACGCAAGCGTTAAAAGCATCATTCCGGTAGCGACAGGACGCTTCCATGGGCGACGTTCCGGACCGCGATCCAAAAACGGCGCTAACAATAACGCACCAAATGCCAACCCTGGTATCACAATTGCTCCGATCACCGTATAAGGACCTGATGCATACGAATATTTAAGCAATTGATAGAGGAACAAGAAATACCAGTCCGGAAGCGGAATATATGCCGTATCCGTCGGATCAGCAATACGCTCTAATGGAGATGGATGTGCGACCGTCAAACATAAAAAACCGATCAAAAAGACGGAGCCAACCATCCATTCTTTTAATAGGAAGTTCGGCCAAAACGCTTCCGTTTTCCCGGGATATTCCGAATAATCTTTTGGAATATTCGGCTTTCTCACTGCGGGCACGCGGGAATCGCCGACAAATTTCATTCCTTTTCCGCGATGCATTGCATGTTTCCCTCCTTTTTCTTCTCACTAAACAGCGTTTATGCGAATCACAGTGGACCAGAAATACCTTGTCTGCGAATCATTAAGAAGTGCGCAGCCATTAAGCCGAGCAATGCAGCAGGCAAGAAGAAAACGTGGATCGCAAAGAATCTTGTTAGCGTTTGCGCACCAACAATTTCCGGGTCTCCTGCGAGCAACGTTTTAATGGCCGGGCCAATAATCGGCGTCGCTTCAGCGATTTGCAAGCCTACTTTTGTCGCAAATAGCGCTTTCATATCCCATGGCAATAAGTAGCCGGTAAAACCAAGCCCCATCATGACCATGAAGATAAGCACACCAACGATCCAGTTTAATTCGCGCGGCTTTTTGTATGCACCTTGGAAAAAGACACGCAACGTATGTAAAAACATCATGACAATAACAAGGCTCGCTCCCCAGTGATGCATACCGCGGACGATTTGTCCGAACGCCACTTCATTTTGTAAATAATAAACCGATTCCCAAGCGTTTTTAATATCCGGAACGTAATACATTGTTAAAAACATCCCAGATAAAATTTGGATAACAGTAACAAAAAACGTTAATCCGCCAAAACAATAAACAAATGCGGAAAAGTGATGGGCCGGGTTAACATGTTCCGGAACTTCATGGTCAGCGATATCTCGCCACAAAGGCGTAATATCTAAACGCTCGTCAACCCAGTCATAAAGCTTATTTAACACGTATTACGCCTCCCCTCGTGGTTTCGCTTTACCTAAGTATAATTTGCCGTCTTTCACTTTGTACTCGTAACGGTCTAGCGGAGCTATTGGCGGCGTTCCAGGAACATTTGTACCGTCTTTGGTGTAACGCCCGTAATGGCAAGGACAGAAAAATTCATTTGGATGTTCCTTGTCCGTATTCCAGTCTACCGTACAGCCAAGGTGTTTACAAATCGGAGACAGCGCTACGATTTCTCCTTTTTCGTCTTTATACACCCATGCGGATCGCGGCTCTTCCGACTCATACCAAGCGTCTTTTATTTTTACTTTGAAATCAAAACGCTTTGGTTCGGTCGTAATGTCCTTTACATCCGCTACCGCTACCATGTCCGTTCCCGCTTCATCCTTTAAAATCGGATCAACAGCAAAACGGACCATCGGCATTAGCATGCCAGCAGCCATAAAGCCGCCTACACCAGTTAACGTGTAGTTCAAAAATTGGCGTCTTGTTACGCGATTTTTTTCACTCATCGTCTTCCCCCCTCTATACAAAATGAAGTCCAACCGGACGGTATTTGTATAACACAATATAAAACTAGGACATTCTAATGATAGCTCATTCAGCGTGCAAGGTCAATATCGTCATCGCTTTAACCTTTCAACTTCTTCATCACGCTGCTTCATGACCATTGCGAAATGAAAAAGTTCAGCAACTGAGATGTTTGTTCGCGAATGACTTCTTGCTTATATGATTCATCCATATCCTGCAGTGGAATCGCCGGCACCATCCACAGCCTGCCAGAAAGCTGATTTTCATATTCTTTCCATGTGCGGTCACATGTCACATAAAAAACATGCTTCATCCCATGTTCCATCAGCTGTCTTGTCCAATCCCCAAGCCGCCGAATGAGTTCTTCACGCTGTTCGCTCATAAAATACGTAAATGGCGGAAATAAAAACAACCTCCCCTTTAGTTGACGTTCCGCCTCATGAACAATTAGCTGCACAAACTCTCCTCCGGATGCAGCCGCTTTGGCGCCATCGGCAATCGTAATCGGAATAAGCGGAATTAAAGCTGTGTCAATATAATCTTTTTCTTTCACATATATCTCCACATCTGCTGCTGTCCACTTCATGCACATTCCCCTTCTTTTCAACGTCATTTTCTTTATCACCATACCATATTTTTTGCAAAAAGAAAAACCTTGCGTTCCGCAAGGTTTCACAACTGTTTCAACTGATCAGTAAGGCGGCGAAATGCCTCTTCATCTTGACGGTCTAGCGCGTCGTCAATGAGTTTCATTAACCGTTCTCGTTGAAATTCATAAAGCGATTTTTTTAAAAATTGCTCAGCCAACCGCCGATCGTTTTCATTTACTTGCACTTGTTTTGGAGCATATGGATTTTCTTCCAATACTGCGACATATTGCGGCGAATGGAAAGAAGCACGGAAATTCAACTGGATATAAATATCTTCATCCCGATTTAAACGAATATCATGAAACGATTTTTCCGCATCTGTCGTCATGACATTGCCTTTATAAAAACGGAACGGGACATCATCGACGCAATGAGTTGACATAATGATGCCGCGCGGACAATATTGGGCATTTTCCACAAAATGAACCTTTTGCATCAGCTGATCATGGCTCATTAGATAGTTTAAAATCCAGACACATTCCCGGCGTTTTAACTGGTAATGATTTAAAAACCAACGAATAAACTCTTTTTTCTCATTCACGGATACATGCGTCATTATGCGCTTCCCCCTCAATCGTTTTCCAAGAAAGAGGTGATATTCACCGCAATCCCCTACTCCTCCAATTGAAGCAATATGTCTGCTGCCTCTATGTGCCCAGGATCGAGACGTACGATTTGTTGAAATATTTCTTTCGCTCTCTCTCTATTTCCTTCTTCGATCAGAAAATAGCCATATTCTTCAAGAAAATCAACATTATCCTTAAAGAAAGTATATGCCTCCCGGTAATGGTTTAATGCATCAGAATACATCTCAAGCTTATGTTTCGCACGCGCTAAATCCCATTCAAACTGAGGATCATACTCCCCTTGTTTCATCGCTTCTTCCAAGCAGGAAACGACTTCTTCATATCGCTCTTGATGCAATAGCAACGCACATAACGTAGTCAGCGCCTCGATATATCCTTGGTCAATCTCGATGGCTTTGCGCAGCCACGACTCTGCTTCATCCGGTTTTTTTAGTTTTAATGCGACTTTTCCGGCATATAACAATAATTCTTTATTCCACTCATCAACGTGAATCCCTTCTTTTGCAATTTCATAGCTTTTCTCAAGCTGTCCTTCTTGCTCATATGCTTTGGCTAAATATAGATAAAGCGGCACATATTCAGGGTCAAGCTCTTTTAGCTCGCTTAACTTTTCGATTGCGGTTCGGTAATACTCCGCTTGAAACGCCGTAAATCCATAACCGAATAATGTCCGGCTGTCGATTTTTTCTTGCAGCGCTTCGTCGTAATATGGCAATGCCTGCTCAAATTCCCCGCATAAACTGAGCGCTTCGGCGAGCCGTTCTGGAATGTGCGTACCGGCAATCGTCTTTTCTTTTTTTAATACTTTTTCATAAAACGGTATGCTTTTTGGATATTGTCCCATCGAAAAATATAGCTCTGCTAACGCAAACTGAATAATCGGCTCATCCGGCATTTTTTCATATGCTTGTTGGAGCTTTCGTTCACTTACTTCCTCGAGCCCTTGCATTTGATACAAGTCAGCGGCAATCAGACACGCACGGGCAAAAAGGGGATCATCTTCATCGATTTGTTCTAAAATTTCAAGCGCTTTTTCTTCCTCTTCCAGCTCTGTGTATACTTCAGCTAAAAATAGCCGCACTTCTCCTTCATCAGGATAACGAAGCGATAGCTCCTCAAGCAATTCTTTCGCTTCTTCTAACATTCCCCATGAATATAAATAATCCGCAAGCTCGTATTTTTCTTCATCACTGCCATTTTTTTTGATGTCAGGCACAAGTGCTAATGCTTTGTCTACTTCTCCGTTTTCCACAAGACGAACGATTTCCTCGATTCGTTTCATATGCATAAATCCTTTCCTACTGAAGATGTGCAACAAACATTCCCGGTGCGCGGATCACCCGCTCCATGCCAAATCCGGGATAAAAGTATATTTGATTTCCTGCTTTAAGCAATCTTCCTTTATGAACCGTAATAATAGGAACATGATTATCATAATCGACAATAGGCGTTTCGGCAACTAAACGGCTCACAGATTCTTTTTTATATAAATTATAATCTACTTCTCCACCAATACGAAGATCTCCTTTTTGCGGATAAATCCCAATTTTCTTTAACACATCAAGCGAAAGCGGCGTTCGTTCCTGTAATGGAAATGGGATAAATGGAATATGATGAGCAGCAAGCAGTTTTCGCCACGTCGCTTCTTGTTTTTTCGTTCGGCTTCCATTTGGCCAATACGGCACAAATGGAGGCCGATATGTTTTTAACACCTCTGCGATCCAATGCCATGGGACGGAATGCAACATATCATTTTCTTGCATTTCGACAAAAATGACAGGAACTTTCCATCGTCTGCAAGCGATCATTAATGACGGAGTAAGCGTACGAAGCGGAACTTTCACACCGATGAAATAATCAATGGGGCTATTTAATAAATGCTGACGCAAGCGTTGCAACGCGGGAGCAAGCTGGCTTTCAAAAGAAACATCGCAAACAGCGAGCAGTGTAGTGCATCCTTGTGCGATTAATTGCTGTTGAACATATTGTTTAAATTGCAAAAACGTCCGCGGCTGTTGAAACGAAAAATCGAGCATGACATGACCGGGTGTTACGATCATCTCCCCTATTTCCATTCGCATCCATGTATACCGATCCGCCTGCTCGCTTATATAATCAATGCGATTACTATCAATCACGAGCGAGCAGCGTTGCAGCTGTTCTTGGCGAATGACGTACGCTCCTTCAATCACATATGGCATGTCTTCATTCCCCCTTTACGACAAGCTATGAAGGAATGAAAAGACATATGAATAAAAAAGCAAGAAACCTGTATTTGGTTTCTTGCTTCTACATTAAGGAATGAAGATGATCAAAAAACGATGGATAAGAGACTGCCACCGCTTCTGGACGTTTTAAACAGACAGTTCCTTGCGTAATGCAGGCAGCAATCGCTAGCATCATGCCAATACGGTGATCACCGTAGCTATCAACGACAACGTCCTTTGCCTTTAACGCTGATTTTCCATGAATGACCATGCCATCAGCTGTCGCTTTAATATCCGCGCCAAGTTTTCGCAGCTCTGTCACAACCGTATCAATTCGATTCGTTTCCTTCACTTTCAATTCGCTCGCATCTTTAATAACGGTCGTACCTTCCGCCTGTGTTGCAAGCAAGGCAATGATCGGGATTTCGTCGATTAATCGCGGAATAAGAGCGCCGCTGATTTCCGTCGCTGTTAAATTGGAGGTGCGAATGGTAATATCGCCAAGCGGTTCTGTTTGCTCGTTACGAATGTTTTCGATCGTCATTTCCGCACCCATTTTTTGCAGCACATCGATAATTCCCGTTCTTGTCGGATTGAGCCCGACATTTTTTAACGTAATTTCGCTGTTTGGTACAATTGCGCCAGCTACTAAGAAAAAGGCTGCCGACGAAATATCTCCCGGAACGTATATATTTGCGCCTATTAGCTGCTGCGGTCCGGTAATGGAAACTGTAAGGTCGTCCACTGTTACGCTTCCACCGAACAACCGAATCATTCGTTCGGTATGATCGCGAGAACGATGAGGTTCCGTTACTGTCGTAGTTCCATTTGTTGTCAATCCCGCCAATAAAATCGCCGACTTCACTTGTGCGCTCGCGACAGAAGACTCGTAATGAATGGGCTGAAGTTCGCCGCCGCGAATGGATAACGGGGTATAGTTCCCATGCTCGCGGCCGTCAATGTGCGCACCCATCATTTTTAGCGGCTTTGTCACTCTGCCCATCGGCCGCTTGGCGATCGATTCATCGCCAATTAAGCAAGAATGGAACGGACATCCCGCTAGAATCCCGAGCAATAATCTTGCCGTTGTCCCGGAATTGCCAACATTTAAAATGTCAGATGGCTCCTTAAGACCTTTTAATCCCTTTCCTTCGACAACAACATCGCTTCCGTTTTGCTCAATCGACACTCCCAATTTTCGAAAACAATCGATCGTACTTAAACAATCTTCTCCCTGTAAAAAATTCGCGATGGTCGTTGTTCCATTAGCAATTGCTCCAAGCATCACAGCGCGATGGGAAATCGATTTATCCCCTGGAACATTGATGGTTCCTCGTAATGATGAAATATTGGTTCGCAATGGTTGCACATCTTCCCCCTCCGTTTACACTTCATATGTTTCGTAATTCGTATGTCTTTGAATACAGGCTTTCGCCTTCGCCCGATCTTCCTCGCTTTGAAAGCTAAGGCGGAGCACACCGTAAATTTCTTCCCTTGTCTCAATAATACGAATATTTGTTATGCTAATTTGTTCTTTTGCAAGATAGCCGGTAATTTCGGAAATAACCCCAGGATAATCAGGAACATCGACATATAGATCGTAAAAAGATGGAATTGCCCCTTTCGTTCGCGCTGGAAGCCCGTCGCGAAATTGTTTTGCTTGTAAAAAATACCGGTAAATCGCTTCGCTATTTTCCTCTTCCACAATGGAACGAAGCTTTTGCATCTCTGAAATCCAGCCATCAAATAGCGCCAACATTTCGTCTTTATTATGTATAAAAATATCGCGCCACATTTCCGGGTTGCTTGAAGCGATGCGCGTAATATCGCGGAACCCCCCTGCGGCAAGACGGCTGACAAGCGGATTTTCTTTTTCATACTGTTGTGCTTGATGGACAAGACTTGCTGCAATAATATGCGGAAAATGGCTAATCACTCCAGTAATGCGATCATGTTCTTCTGGCGATAGCACAACAAACTGTGCTTTCGTTCCCTTTAGCCACTCTTTTAGCCGTTCCACATCCCTTGCCGCTACATCATTCGTCGGCGTCAAAACGTAAAAGGCGTTTTCAAACAAATGCGCCCTTGCTGCAGCAACGCCGCTTTTATGCGAACCTGCCATCGGATGGCCGCCGATAAACGTTATTCCTTGCTTTCCTAACTGTTTTGCATGTTTGACAATTCGTTGCTTTGTGCTTCCAACATCCGTGACAATTACATTTTCTTTTAATACACTGAAAGGCATCTCCGCCAAGATTTTTTCCGTTTGCATAACAGGAGTGGCTAAAATGATTAGATCAGCCTGTCTCAACCCTTGTTCAAGGGAAGAAGCAATTTCATCAATCACTTTTAATGAACGAGCAAGTTTCAGCTCATTCTCATTTACATCATATCCGATAATGACGGCGTTCGGATGCGCTTTTTTTATCGCTAGCGCCATCGAACCACCGATTAAACCAAGTCCAACAACAAAGACGTTTCCTTCCAACTGCTTCACCTTCTTGTGTAAAAATGCTCCCGTTGCTTAAAAGCAACGGGACGGCCTTATATAAGCTGCTTTTCTTTCAACATTTGCGTTAATGCATGAATGATTCGTTCGTTTTGCTCTTTGGAACCAACCGTGATGCGCACCGATGTCGGAAAACCGAGCGCATTGCCGGAGCGAACGATGATGCCCCGCTCAAGCAAATATTGAAACACTTCGTTTCCCTCGATACCAAAATCAATTAAAATAAAGTTCGCTTGTGACGGATAATAGCGTAGCCCGTTTTCCTCACAAAAACGATAAAACGTCTCTAACCCTTGTTTATTTTTTTCGACACATTCGCGAATGAATGCTTGATCATCTAAAGCAGCAATGGCAGCTGCCTGCGCGACGCTTGATGTATTAAATGGCTCGCGCGCCGGTTCGATCTCACGAATGAGCGTTTCGCTGGCAATACCGTATCCAACCCGCAGCGCTGCTAAACCGTATGCTTTTGAAAACGTACGCAAAATCATTAAATTATCATATTGGCGGAGAAGTGGAACGGTTTGCGGATAATCATTCGCCGTTGCGTATTCATAATACGCCTCATCCAAAACGGCAAGGACATGGCTAGGAACTCGCTCAAGGAAAGAGGTTAATTCCTGCTCGTTCACATACGTCCCTGTCGGGTTGTTCGGGTTGCATATCCAAACGACGCGCGTTTGTTCATCAATTGCATTCAGCATTGCTTCTAGATCATGTCGCCCATCCACCAGCGGAATTTCACGAATTTCCGCCCCTTCAATCACCGCGTTATGACGATATTGTGGAAACGTCGGTGCAGCCATCACCGTATTCGTATTCGGAGATAAAAACGCGCGGCAAATAATTTGCACGACTTCATCCGACCCGTTGCCGAAAATAAGCTGCGTTTCGTTGACCCCTAAATGTGTGGCAACTTTTTCGCGCAACAGACGTGCGTATCCATCGGGATAAATGGCAAGATGATCTAATTGTTTCATCACCGCCTCTTTCACAGCAGGTGAACAACCATATGGATTTTCATTGGATGCTAGTTTAATAATATCAGTAAGCCCATACTCTCGTTTTACTTCTTCAATAGATTTTCCCGGCTGATAAGGGGGAAGCCCCCGCAACTGTGTTTTAATTTCCATGATGACACTCCCTATCCTTCAGTTATTGCATGCCGTATTTATCGCAACGGTGCTGTTAGCGAGCGAGCGTAACGGCGAAACTCGGCAAGCGCCTCCTCTTTTTTCTCTTCCGTTTGCAAAAGGTCGTTAAGCTGTTCAATTTTTTGAACAAGCGCGCTGCCAATGACGACCCCGTCACAATAGTTTTTTAGCATGCTAACTTGTTCGCTTGTCGAAATGCCAAATCCAACAACGACAGGAACGCGGCTATGCCGCTTTACTTCGGTTAAAAAGTCGTTTAATGTTTCCGGCAATGTATCACGCACGCCGGTCACACCGAGTGATGAAACGCAATATAAAAATCCTTGCGCATTGGAGGCAATCATTTCAATTCGTTTTTTCGACGTCGGTGCTACGAGAGAAATAAGTGGAATTCCCGTCGCTTCACCGAGTTTACGAATCAGCTCACTTTCTTCAAACGGCAGATCTGGAATTAAAATGCCGTTCACTTCATTTTTTCGCGCTAAAGCAAAAAAGGATTCTTCTCCTAATTGTAACACAGGATTGTAATACGTAAAGAGAATAATCGGAATTTTTACTCCTTTTTTTCGCATTTCCGGAACTAATTCAATTGCTTTTTTTAATGTCATTTGCTGGCGAAGCGCTCTTTTTGCCGCCCGTTGAATAATCGGTCCGTCCGCTAACGGATCGGAATACGGAACGCCTAGTTCAAGAATGTCAGCTCCTGCTTCCTGAAGCGCCAATGCGAGTTCGATCGTTATATCCGGCCGGGGATCTCCGGCGACAATAAACGGAATAAACATCGGTTTAGTTACGGTTAGCAACTGCAATGCCGTTTCCTCCTTTTGCAACATTCATCATTGTCTGCACATCCTTATCACCGCGGCCAGATAAACATACGAGCACCGTTTGATCGCTTCGAAGCGTTTTCGCAAGTTGAACCGCCTTCGCTAAAGCATGCGCTGACTCGATCGCCGGAATGATCCCTTCTTCCCGAGATAACAATTGAAATGCCCAAATCGCTTCCTCATCCGTAACACTTTCGTAACGAACGCGGCCGATGCTGGCTAAATAAGCGTGTTCCGGTCCAACACCTGGATAATCGAGGCCTGCGGAAATAGAATATGGCTCAATAATTTGCCCATGTTCATCTTGCAATAAATACGTCAGCGACCCATGAATGACTCCTTTTGTCCCTTTTGTGATCGTTGCAGCATGGTGCGGCGTATCGATTCCTTTTCCCGCCGCTTCTACACCAACAAGCGTCACGTTATCTTCTAAAAACGGATAAAACATGCCAATTGCGTTGCTTCCGCCGCCCACGCACGCCACAATCACATCCGGAAGTTTTCCTTCCCGTTCGAGGAATTGCTGTTTCGCCTCATCACCGATAATACGCTGAAATTCGCGCACCATTTTCGGATATGGATGCGGGCCGACAACAGAACCGATCATATAGAAATGATCGTCGCAATGTTGCACCCAATAGCGGATCGCCTCGTTTGTCGCGTCTTTTAAGGTACGATTTCCACTATATGCAGGAACGACTTTGGCACCTAATAATTTCATCCGGAATACGTTTAATTCCTGACGTTTTATATCTTCTTCCCCCATAAATACGATGCATTCCATCCCGAAATGAGCCGCTACCGTCGCCGCGGCAACACCGTGCTGACCTGCTCCCGTTTCCGCAATAATCTTTTTCTTTCCCATTCGTTTTGCAAGCAATGCTTGCCCAATCGCGTTATTGATTTTATGGGCGCCTGTATGGTTTAAATCTTCTCGTTTTAAGTAAATTTTTGCACCGTTTAGTTTTTTCGTTAAATTAGACGCAAAAGTAAGCGGTGTTGGACGTCCAGAATACTCTTGTAAAATTCGGACGTATTCTGCTTTAAACTCCTCATCGGCAAGTGCCTTGGCAAGCTCTTCTTCTATTTCCTCAAGCGGCCGCATTAATGTTTCCGGAACGAATTTTCCGCCAAAATCGCCAAATCTGCCATTCTCGTTTGGAACGTTATACATAATTCGCCACCTTCTCTTCAATTTCTTTCATTTTTTTTATGCTTTTTTCTCCGTTTTCTTCGATGCCGCTGCTGATGTCGATGCCGTAAGGACGGTACGAAAGCAGCTTTTCAATATTTTCCGGGGTGATTCCGCCGGCAATGAAACAAGGAACTGCTTGCCGCGCAGCTTCCTCTAAATAAAACGGAACATTTTCCCAATCGAATGTCATTCCAGTTCCGCCCCACGCTCCGTTTACACGACTATCTACTACATATCCGTCCGCAACACCGGCATATTGCTTCATCTTCGCGAGCGCCTTTTCATCGTGATGAATCGCCTTCCAAACGGAAAGATCTGTCACTTCTTTTATTTTTGCAATGTGTTCGACTGTTTCATGGCCGTGGCATTGGATCACCGCAAGCGGAAGTTGTGACGCCGCGCGGATGATTTGATCGATTGGCGCGTTGACAAACACGCCGACAAGCTGTTTGCCGCCAAGCGATATATATTGGAGCCATTGTTTTACTATTTCCACTTCCACTTTTCGTTTGCTTTCCGCAAAAATCAGCCCAACATAATTTGCTCTGCTTCGAACGCTTTTTTGTAAATCAGACGCGGTGCGGTTGCCGCAATATTTAAGGACCGGCAATGGATTCAACCTCCCGAAATAATTCGTAAATCGCTGCTTCCACGTCGTCTTTTCTCATCAGCGATTCTCCGACGAGCACGGCGTCTGCACCGTATGTTTGCACCGTTTTTAAATCAAGAGAAGTGCCAATGCCGCTCTCGCTGACAATGATGCTTGCGGTTGGTACAAACGGAATGACCTTGCTTGTCGTTTCCAAAGAGGTGACAAACGTATGCAAATCGCGGTTGTTAATCCCAATGATTTCTGGAATAAAAATATCTAAAATATTTTCCAGCGTTTTACGCTCATGCACTTCGACCAAACATTCCAATCCTTTGTCGTATGCTTCCTGATATAGCTCATACAACGTTTTTGCCGGCAGCGCTTCGCCGATTAATAAAATCGCGTCAGCTCCAATTCGTACGCTCTCTTCGATTTGAATGCGATCAATAATAAAATCTTTGCGCAAAATCGGAAGCTGTACCGCTTGTTTTATATCGCTTAAATAGCCGCGGTGTCCTTGGAAATATCGTTCATCCGTCAATACGCTGATCGCATCCGCCCCCGCTTTTTCATACGCTTTTGCGATCGCCACAGGATGAAAATCCGGTCGAATTAACCCTTTTGACGGGGAAGCCTTTTTCACTTCCGCAATAAGACCGATAGAACGGTTTGGTTTTTTCAGCGCCGCCGATAATGAACGACGCTGTACGTTTTGCAAAGGCTTTGGCAATGTGAGTGTCTCTATTTCTTTCTTTTTCGTTGCAATAATTTGTTCAAGCATACTTTTCTACCTCTTTCATGCGCAGTCGCTCAAATTGTTCATAGGCTTTCTTTGTCATCATCGCTTCTTTTGCCATTTCGACCCCTTCGCGAATCGTCGCTGCTTTCCCCGCTGCATATAACGCGACGCCAGCATTAAGAATGACGATATTGATCGCGCTTTCGTTTGCTCTTCCTTCCACTACTGCCTTTAATAGTTCAGCACTTTGTTGAACCGTACGAACTTGAACGTGTTCTAACTTTCCACGCGCGAGCCCATATTGTTCCGGCGCGATCGTGAAACGGCGAATTTCACCATGTTTCAGCTCAACTACATCTGTTTCCGCCGAAATGCTGCATTCATCAAGTCCGTCTTTTCCGGTTACCAATAAAACGTGTTCCGAGCCAAGTCGGTGAAGAGTTTCCGCAAGTTTTTCCGCGTATTGTGTCGAATAAACACCGATTACTTGCCGCTTGCACCGTGCTGGATTCGAAAGTGGTCCAATTAAATTGAATACAGTGCGAAACCCGATTTCTTTACGCGGCAATGCAGCATATTTCATGGCGGAATGATATAGCGGCGCGAATAAAAAAGCCAATCCTTTCGTTTTTAACGCCTGTTTCGCCTCCTCCGGGGTTGCTTGAATATCAATATGAAGCGCTTCTAATACGTCCGCGCTTCCGCTTTTTGAGGAAACCGCCCGGTTGCCATGTTTGGCCACTTTGACACCAAGCGATGATACGACGATCGCCGCCGCAGTGGAAATGTTGAATGTCGATGCCCCGTCTCCCCCTGTTCCGCACGTATCAATGACTTCTTCTTCATAATCGAGCGTCATCATTCTGCTGCGCATCGCTTTCACCAATCCTGTCAATTCGTCGACCGTTTCCCCGCGCAATCGCAAAATGGATAAGAAACTGGCAATCTGGCTGGCAGAGGCTTCTCCAGACATTATCATCATCATCGCCTCATACGCTTCTTCTTCTGTCAACGTATACCCCTCAATACATTTGGCAAGAAGTTGCTTAAACATATATATTCTCTCCTTTCGCAAACAATCGTTCGGCACGTTCCATCGCTTTGATTAAGGCGCTCGCTTTATTGCGCGTTTCTTTCCACTCCAATTCTGGAACGGAATCCGCGACAATTCCCGCGCCTGCTTGCACGTAAGCATAACCGTCTTTTACAATTGCGGTGCGAATCGCGATACATGAATCAATATTGCCGTCAAAACCGATGTAGGCAATCGTTCCAGCATATAAATTTCTTGCCGTCGGTTCTAGCTCCTGTAAAATTTGCATCGCCCTTACTTTCGGCGCACCGCTTACCGTTCCGGCAGGAAAGGCCGCTAATAGCGCGTCAATCGGGTGAATTCCTTCCTTTAACACACCCGTTACTTTCGAAATCAGATGCATGACATGGGAGAACTTTCCAATTTCCATTAACACTGGCGTCTCGACTGTACCATATTTCGCTACTTTTCCGATATCGTTGCGGGCTAAATCTACTAACATATAATGTTCGGCTCTCTCTTTCGGGTCATTGTAAAGCTCCCTTTGAAGATGCTCATCTTCTTCTGCCGACCGTCCTCTTCTTCTAGTCCCGGCGATCGGGTGGATTTCCATATGACGGTTATGCACTTGAATTAACTTTTCCGGAGAGCTTCCGACAATTTCGATACCGTCTAGCTGAAAATAAAACATATATGGCGACGGATTAATATGACGCAGCATTCGATAAATGTGAAACCCGCTCACTTGAATCGGAACGGTAAATCGCTGGGACAATACCGCCTGAAAAACATCTCCGCTGGCGATATAGCTTTTAATGGTTTCTACATCCCTCATAAATGATGCTTTGTCATAATTGGATATGACACCTTGAAAGGAAACACGCGTTTCTTCGTCATCGTGATGAAGCAATAACAATGGCTCTTCCCTTCCGCTTGCTGCTTTTTTCATCAATGTTTCGATCCGCTTTAACCCTTCCCCGTACTTTCTCTTCTTCGCTTCTTCTGTGTCCTTATCCGATAAGCGGACATAATGAATAAACACAATCTCACGCTTATGATGATCAAACACGATCAACGATTCACAAAACGTAAAATAACCCGTCTTCAAGGAAATATCGCGATTGGAATGAATTGGGACTTTTTCGATTGCGGAAATGAAATCATATCCTAAAAAACCGACCGCGCCGCCGGTAAATGGTATCTTGCTTGCAAGCTGCTTGACGCGCAGCTTCTGCTCAATGAACAGAAATGCTTCTTTTAACGAAGAAGCTTTCATCATTTCTTCGCCGCGCTCATTCATCACAGAAAACGTATGGCCGGTTTCACTCTCAATCGTTAAAAACGGCGATAAACCGATAAAGGAATAGCGGGCCCATGGCGATTGATCATCTTTGCTTTCTAGCAAAAACACCGCTTCACTTTTTAAATTTTCAAATATTTTCACTGGTTCAAACACATCTGCAAAAAAGCGGCGTACAATCGGAATGGTCTGGAAATGAACCGCATCTTCCAAAAAAGTGGTGATTGTGCAGTTTTTCATTATCTCTCCTCCGTTCATTCGGATGGAGAATGAGGGTTTATGAGGCGAAAAAGGGGAATAAAAAACCCAAAGACAGATGTCTTTGGGTAGATTTCTCATCACACGTACAAAAACTCACCTCAACTAAACTCACTCATTCTCATCTACCCTAAGCTCTGCTCTTACTCTGCTTATTACTTTTGTTTCCTATGATATTACATTTCTGGTTTTTTTGTCAATGACAAATCTGGGCGCAATGTGACGGCATCTCGTAAATAAATGTGGGAAATTTCCTCTTGTTTCTTCGTTGTCTCAACAGTCATCATCACACGTATGCAACGCGGCAATGAGTTGGGAACCGGAATTTCTCTCATACACATAACCGGAACGTACGTCCATCCTTCTATGCGGCGCAGCGCTTGTGCTGGAAACGCCGCGGTAATATCTTCGGTAACAGATATAAGAACGAACGATACGTCGCTTGCGGTTACGTCATTGGCGCGAATCATTTCTTTCAGCAATGTTTCTGTGGCATCGACAATTTCCTCCGCTTCATTGCGTTCAACAGTAATGGCACCTCGAATTCCGCGGATCATTCTCTCCCTCCTCCCGCTGAAATTTGCGAAGCAATGCCAGCAGCGTTTCATCGTCGAGCGGTTTTATTTCTGCCATGCCAATGTCTTTCAAAAGCACCATGCGGACCGTTCCTGCTCTTGCTTTTTTATCCCCTTTCATTTTTTCAAGGAGACGGTTTATATTTAGTTGTTTCGGAATGGAAACAGGGAATCCATATGTACGAAACCAAGAAGAAAAACGATCGTAATCCAGCGATATGTTATACACCCGCTCGCTTACAAAAATCGCAAAGAGCATCCCAAGCGCCACCGCATCGCCATGCGTCATCGCTCCATAGCCAAGTTCATTCTCAAGCGCATGCCCAAGCGTATGCCCAAAATTTAAATGCGCGCGAACGCCAGTTTCTTTTTCATCTTCCCGCACGACGCTTGCCTTTACTTCAATTCCTTTTTTAATGCAATATTGCAATCGCTCCCCTTTTAAGTCCGCAAGCTCGCGGATTTCTTGCCGCAGCCATTGATAAAAATCGCGGTCGCGAATAAGCGCGTGCTTAATTACTTCGGCAAAACCGGAGCGCAATTCTTTTTCCGGCAAGGAACGCAAAAAAGCAATATCATAAACGACCGCTTCCGGCTGGTAAAACGCTCCGATCATGTTTTTTCCAAGCGGATGATTGATCGCCACCTTGCCGCCAACGGCGCTGTCATGCGCAAGAAGCGTCGTCGGGATTTGAATGTATGGGATGCCGCGCATATAAGTGGCAGCGACAAATCCAGCTAAATCGCCGACAACGCCGCCGCCAAAGGCAAGAATAAGCGATTTGCGGTCAAGCCCGTATTGAAGCGCAGCGGTTTGACATGCATAGTATTGCTCAAATGATTTCGCCTCTTCCCCGCTCGGTATGACATATGTGTACACATCATAATCATTGGCAAGCAATGCGCGAAGTTTCGATAAATACAATTGTTCCAACGTTTTATCGGTGATAATAAGCAATTTCGTCCCTTTGGAAAAAGACAATTGCCGGAGAATGTCCGGAAGAGACTCAATGATTCCTTCACCGAGAAATAACGGGTACTGTTTTGTTTTCGTTTCAATAACGATTTGTTCCATCGTTAAAACTCCCTTGCATAACGGCGCATTTTTTCTACGTTTTCTTTAATGAGATCCATTCGGTCTTGACCGAACTGATCGACGATTGCCGAAGCAACTTCCCAAGCGACTACTGCTTCGGCGACAACGCTTGCCGCTGGTACCGCACAGCTGTCCGAACGCTCGATGCTTGCTGTAAACGGCTCTTTCGTTTCAATATCCACGCTTTGCAATGGCTTGTAAAGCGTTGGAATCGGCTTCATTACCCCGCGTACGACAATTGGCATCCCGGTTGTCATCCCGCCTTCAAATCCACCGGCGCGGTTTGTCCGGCGCGTAAATCCTTTTTCTTTGCTCCAAATAATTTCATCATGTACTTCGCTTCCCGGGCGTCGCGCCGCTTCAAAGCCGATGCCAAATTCAACGCCTTTAAATGCGTTAATGCTCACAATCGCCGCGGCAATTTTCGCATCAAGCTTCCGGTCGTAATGAACGTGGCTGCCGACCCCTGCAGGGACTCCTTCGACAATGACCTCCACAATGCCGCCGATCGAGTCGCCGTTTTTCTTCGCTTCATCGATCGCTTCCATCATTTTGACTGCCGCTTTTTCATCAAAACAGCGCACCGGCGACTCTTCTGTCACTTGCTGCAATTCCTCAAGCGAACGATAATCCATTCGCTCCGCACGAACTCCGCCAATTTCTATCACATGTCCGGCGACGCGAATGCCAAGCTCTTCTAAAATCCGCTTTGCCACCGCTCCCGCCGCAACTCGCACCGTCGTTTCCCGGGCTGACGATCGTTCTAATACATTGCGCATATCACGATGCCCGTATTTTAATGCACCATTTAAATCGGCATGCCCAGGACGCGGACGCGTCACCTTCCGTTTTACTTCTTCTGCTGAATCGATCGGCTCAATTGACATAATGTTTTGCCAATGTTTCCAATCACGGTTTTCTACGACAAGCGTGATTGGCGAGCCTAACGTTTTCCCATGGCGCACACCGCTGAAAATTTTCACTTCATCTTTTTCAATTTGCATCCGCCGACCACGGCCGTACCCTTTTTGTCTTCTTGCCAGCTCTTTATTAATATGTTCAGCAAGCAGCGTCAGCCCAGCCGGCACTCCTTCTAAAATGGTCGTTAACTGTGGTCCGTGTGATTCTCCCGCTGTTAAATATCTCATCCTGTTCTCTCCCTTCAACTCTTTAACGCGGTTAAGTAACAATATATCATAAATTTAAAAAATGAAAATAGTTTTTGATAAAAAAAGAATTCATCTTGCCGATGAACTCTTTCATAAACTATTTTATTTTGCGATAAAAAAACGTGTCTTCTATTTCAAAACCGTATAAGGCTGGGTTAAAAATTTGTTCCGTGCTGCCGACAAACAGTATTCCGCCTGGCCGCAACGCTTGATTAAATTTATAGTAGAGTTGTTGTTTTGCCTCCTCTGTAAAATAAATAAGCACATTGCGGCATACAATTAAATCAAATTGACGGCCGAATGGATCGGCAAGCAAGTTATGCTTTTTAAACGTCACCGCTCTTTTTATCTTTTCGTCGATTTGATAATACATTCCTTCTTTCTTAAAAAACTTTTTTTTCATTTCTTCCGGAATTTCTTGCAATGACCGTTCCGTATACAGCCCTATTTTCGCGCGGGCAATCGCGTTTTCATCGATATCTGTTGCTAAAATGGAGACATGGGCTAGCGGTATGTATTTCGATAAAATCATCGCTACCGTATAAGGTTCTTCTCCGGTAGAACAAGCAGCGCTCCATATTTTTAAGCGGCGGTTTTGTTCGAAGAGTTTCGGCAAAATCTTTTTTTCAAGCACTTCCCACCGTTTCGCATTTCGATAAAATTCCGACACGTTAATCGTCATTCGGTCAAGAAATTCATGAAACAATGCCTCGTCTTTTTCCATTGCATGAAAAAATTCTTGAAAATTTTTTAATCCTCTTTTTTCATAGAGCGACGTTAAGCGTCTTTTCATTTGCGCTTCTTTATACTGAGCAAGGTCAATGCCTGTTTTTCGCTTGATGTTCTCAATAAACCACTGGTAGTCGTTCATTCTCGTTTTTCCTCTCTTTTCTCATTTCCAAACGAGTGCGCCTATGCCCTAGTATATCGTAAAACCAGCTAAAAAGAGAACAGAAAATTAGAAATAAAAAACCGGCCATGTCACTGACCGGTCTTCTTTCTAATATACCCATTCGTTCATTAATTTTGAATAATTGACAAGCTCTTCTTCTTTGAAAAATAAGCGAATTTCCCGTTCAGCGCTTTCCGGGGAATCGGAACCGTGAATGACGTTTTTCCCGACAGTCAGACCATAATCACCGCGAATCGTGCCAGGCGCTGCTTCCTGCGGGTTTGTTTTTCCCATCATTTGTCTAGCCGCCGCAATAACGTTTTCGCCTTCCCATACCATTGCAAATACAGGGCCTGATGTAATAAAGTCTACTAGCTCTCCGAAAAACGGACGTTCTTTATGTTCCGCATAATGCTGTTCTGCTAACTCTCGGGATACTTGCATTAACTTTGCACCGACAAGCTGGAAGCCCTTTTTCTCAAAGCGAGCAACAATCTCGCCGATTAAGTTGCGCTGAACCCCGTCAGGTTTGACCATGATAAACGTTCTTTGCATCATCAATTCTCCACCCCTACTGTGATATGTACTAGGAAATCGGATTCCCAACAAAATAGTACCATTGTTTTCGCGCATTAGCAATAATGTCCTTGAAAGCGCTAAAAATCCCTTTTTCCGATATATTTTGCTATGTCATATAATGTGGAACGCGCCTTATTGTTTGGCAGCGTTTCTAATACACGAAACGCTTTTTGCAGATAGCGGTCGCTAAGCGCATACGATTTTTCGATCGCACCAGTTTGTTTAATCAACGTAATAATTTCTTTCATTTCGTTTGGCGTTGTTTTCGGATGAACAGCTGTAATTCTCTCTCTTGCATGTTTATCCTCCATCGCGAATAACGCAGGAAGCGTTACATTTCCTTGCAATAGATCACTTCCCGCCGGCTTGCCGAGCTTTGCTTCCGTGCCGGTAAAATCAAGAATGTCATCCGTAATTTGAAATGACATGCCAACATAATAGCCAAATAAGTAAAGACGCTCTGCCACGTCTTTTGCAGCGTTTGCGGCAATCGCTCCGAGCTGGCAGCTTGCCGCAATCAATAGCGCTGTTTTTCGTTTGATGCGCCGCAAGTAACAACGAAGGTTTTGATCGAAACGATATTTATCTTTAATTTGTTCAATTTCACCACGGCATACTTCGACAATCGTATTCGCTAAAATGCGATGAGCAAGCGGATTCTCAAGGCGTGCCATCTGTTCAAGAGAACGGGCAAACATATAGTCGCCGGTATACATGGCAAAACGATTGTTCCATTTTGCCTTAATCGTTTTTCTTCCTCTCCTTAGCTCCGCATCATCAATCACATCATCATGAACGAGTGAAGCCATGTGGATTAACTCCAACGCCACTGCCACATGTTTAATTCGTTCAATATCATATGTACCGAATTTTGCGGCAAGCAATACAAAAACGGGACGGATCCGTTTTCCGCCCGCTTGCAACAAGTGTAGCGCAGCCTCGCTCAATTGCGAGTAATCGGACTGGACCGTTTTTTCTAATTCTTTTTCAACTGCACGTAAATCCGTATTCAAAAACGAATACATTGCTTTTAACTTCATCCTGTTCACCTTAACTATTATCGTTTATGACCTAAATGCATTGCAGCAACTCCAAATGTGTACGATTTGACTTCAATATCGACGAAGCCGGCGTCGCGGAACATCTGTGCAAGCTCATCCCTTCCAGGAAAATCGCGCGCCGATTCCTGAAGCCACGAATATTCCTCATAACTCTTTGCAAATAACTTTCCAAATAGAGGCATAATAAAGCGAAAGTAAAAATAGTATAACTGACGAAAACCAATTAACGTCGGCTGCGATGTTTCAAGGCAAACGACTTTGCCGCCTGGCTTTACGACGCGATACATTTCTTTCAGCACCGTCATATAGTCAGGTACATTGCGCAAACCAAAGCCAATCGTTACATAATCAAACGTATTATCAGGAAATGGTATGTTCATCGCATTGCCGTGAATCAGTTTTACGTTTGCCAACTGGCGTTCTTTTACTTTTTGTTCGCCAACTTGCAACATATTTTTGCTGAAATCAAGCCCGTATACTTCACCGCTTGGCCCGACCGCTTCAGCAAGCGCAATCGTCCAATCGGCAGTACCGCAGCAAACGTCGAGCGCCTTTTTCCCCTTTTGTACATTCATTCGCTTCATCGTATCCTCACGCCATTTGAGATGACGCCGGAAACTAATGACCGAATTCATTCGATCGTAATGTTTATAAATTTTTTCAAATACATGATGAACCCGTTCTTCTTTTGATTGATACATACTTCTACCCTTCTTCCACCGTCTTTTTCGCGATGGCTGAAAAACCGCCAGTTAACTCGGAAATGCGGATTTGCAACGCCTCATTGACTTCTAATTTTATTTTTAGCAATTTCTCTTTGCAATGGTCAATATAGCGATTACAAATATGGAGCAAATAATGTTTTTGCTCTTTTGTCACCGTTTTTGTTTTTGGAAATACGATATTTGCCATTTGCTCAAACAAAACGGAAGAACCAGAATGGATAAACGTCTCTCTTTCCTTGTTTAACCGTTTTAACAGCAAGTAATCATACGAAAAATTTACCCATAACGGCGCAGAAAAATGCTCTGCCATTTTGCAAATTAATGCTGACTCAATCGTTCCAACACTGTCGAATAATGTTTCAATTCGTTCAATATCTTTTTGATATAATCGAATTTTATGCTCATTAATCTCTTTAATGGCCTCTGCAAACAGACGAATCATCGAAATTTCATTCAACTTTGCTAAATAATCGTAATATAAACCGCTATATAAATCCCCTGCAAGGACCACCAGTTGTCTTGTTTTCAAATCATCGTCTTCATGGTTGGAAACAGAATTTGTTACTTCGTCATGGGTATCAAGGGCGATTTGGACAAGCATCATTGGAATAATATAATGGTCAGCTTTCTCTGGGGAAATTTGCGCATCTTCTAACATGGATAATGATAGCAAAATGCGATCTTCGTCGATTGGTCTTGACGGTATATGCTGAAGCAAATAAGAATGGTGAAGAAATCGTTCAATTTGCTCTTTTAACAATGCGATTTTTATCATGATGTTTTTCAATATAATCACCCTTGCCCCAAAAATTTGCATACAATATAACGGAGTAATTATAACATAATTTTTCTGTAAACGCTCTAGTTTCAATAGAAAATCGTTAAATTACTTTTTTCCTTCTGACTCAATTTCTCCATGTCTCGTTTGAATATACGCTTTTCCTCTTACTTTAATGGCTGATGTATGTTCAGTGAATTGAGCGATCAACACTTCGCCTTTATCGAGCTTTTCCGAATGGTGAAAACGTGTATCCGCTCCTCTTGTTAGCCCGATGACGTTCACACCATCCTCGAGTGCTTTAATAACGATATAGTCGCTGTTTATATTCATAACTCTCTCCTCCTTTTTAGTTATTCGTATATTTTATCCTTTTATGAGCGAAAGCACTTCTGCACGGGCGACTTGGTCCGTTTCAAATACTCCTCTCACCGCCGTTGTCACTGTTTTTGCTCCTGGTTTTTTCACGCCGCGCATCGTCATGCACATATGTTCTGCCTCGACCACTACCATTACTCCATATGGATCGAGTGTTTCCATAATCGAATCAGCCACTGTCGCTGTAATGCGTTCCTGCAATTGCGGGCGGCGAGCTACTGTTTCCACCGCTCGTGCCAGCTTGCTTAACCCTGTGACTTTTCCGCCGCGAGGAATATATGCGACATGAGCAACTCCAAAAAACGGAACTAAATGATGCTCGCACATAGAGTAAAACGGAATATCTTTGACTAGCACTAACTCCTCATGGTCTTCACTAAATACGGTTTGAAAATGCTGCTTTGGATCTTCATGCAATCCCGCAAATACTTCGGCATACATCTTCGCAACTCGTTTTGGCGTATCGACCAATCCTTCACGATTCGGATCTTCCCCAATCGCCTCTAAAATCAACCGAACTGCATATTCAATTTGTTCATAATTCACGTGTGGCATACAAACAACATCCTCCTGCATCATAAAAGCTGAATGTAATCCGATTCTAGCATATATAACGAAAAAAAAGCAAAAAAGAAGGGAAGCATATCGCTACCCTTCCTTAAAAGCTCTTGATTGCTTTATTATGTAAGCTTACTTTACAGCATCTTTAAGAGCTTTACCTGGTTTGAAAGCAGGAACTTTGCTCGCAGGAATTTCCATTTCTTCTCCTGTTTGCGGATTGCGCCCTTTACGAGCTGCACGCTCACGCACTTCAAAGTTCCCAAATCCAATTAATTGAACTTTATCACCTTTTCTTAACGCTTCCGTAATAGATTCAAATACAGCATCTACTGCTTTTGTTGCGTCCTTTTTGGAAAGACCGCTAGTTTCAGCAACTGCGTTGATTAAATCCGTTTTATTCATACCATTCACCTCCTCCCAAGAAAGTTGTAAAAAAATTTCTTACTAATTCCATTTCTTCACATTTTCTCATATTTCTATACGTATAAAATTCGGTGACATGCCTAATATTAAACAATTTATCGCTATAATTCAACACATTTTCAACAAATCAATAAAATTTAGGCACATTTCACCAAAGAAAGCAACTTTTTCTGATAAAAGATTATCATATGTCCTATACGTTATCAAGATAAAATCCTTGTTTTCAAGGGTTTCTATCATTTTCTCACATAGTAATGCGGGCAGTAAAAAAAGACTCCAAACATGGAGCCTTTTTTATAAAATAATTGCGATTAAACCGCCAGAGCCTTCGTTAATAATGCGCTCTAGCGTTTCTTTTAACTTGTAACGCGCATTTTCCGGCATCAGGGCAAGTTTTGCTTGAATGCCTTCGCGGACGATCGAGCTAAGCGAACGGCCAAATATGTCTGAATTCCAAATAGAGAGAGGATCATCTTCAAAATCTTGCATTAAATAACGGACAAGTTCTTCGCTTTGTTTTTCCGTACCGATAATTGGCGCAAATTCCGATTCGACGTCCACTTTAATCATATGAATGGACGGAGCTACCGCTTTTAGCCGAACACCGAAGCGAGATCCTTGGCGAATAATCTCCGGCTCTTCTAGGCTCATATCGGAAAGCGCCGGCGCTGCAACACCGTAACCGGTTTGTTTAACCATTTTCAGCGCATCAGCAATTTGATCATATTCGGCTTTTGCATGGGCAAAATCTTGCATGAGCTGTAATAGATGATCCCTTCCGCGAATTTCTACACCAACGACTTCTTTTAAAATTTGATCATACAGTTCATCTGGTGCATATAAATCAATTTCCGCAATTCCTTGCCCCATTTCAATGCCGGCAAGGCTGGCTTTTTCAATAAAATCATATTCGCTGAATTGCTGCACAACTCTGTCGACATCGCGCAGCCGTTTAATGTCTTTTACCGTATCGCGCACAGCTTCTTGATAGCTTTCGCGAAGCCAATGATCTTCGCGGAGCACCATGACCCAGCTCGGTAAGTTCACATTCACTTCTAATACCGGAAACTCATATAATGCTTCACGAAGCACGTTATAAACGTCCGCTTCCCGCATGCCTTCTACGCTCATTGCCAACACTGGAATATCGTATTTTTCCGCAAGCTCGCGACGAAGAACTTCTGTATCAGGATGATGAGGGCGAACGGTATTAATAATCATAATAAACGGCTTACCGACTTCCTTCAGCTCATTAATGACGCGCTCTTCTGCTTCCACATAATCTTGGCGCGGAATCTCGCCGATTGTGCCGTCGGTCGTAATGACCACACCGATCGTAGAATGTTCTTGAATCACTTTTCGTGTGCCGATTTCTGCCGCTTCGTGAAACGGAATCGGCTCCTCGTACCATGGGGTATGAATCATACGCGGGCCGTTTTCATCTTCATAGCCTTTTGCGCCTGGAACAGCATATCCTACACAATCAACGAGGCGAATATTTACTTCTAATCCCTCATCGACTTTTACGGTAACAGCTTGGTTCGGTACAAATTTTGGCTCCGTCGTCATAATCGTTTTTCCAGCGGCGCTTTGCGGCAGTTCATCTTGCGTACGCGCTTTATCTGCTTCGTTTTTAATGTTAGGGATGACGACAAGTTCCATAAATCTTTTTATAAAAGTAGATTTACCGGTCCGGACCGCTCCGACTACTCCTAAATAAATATCGCCACCAGTTCGCTCGGCGATATCTTTGAAAATATCGACTTTTTCCAAATGACTCCCCTCCAGTCTTTGGGTCGTTATAGTTAACAACCGAATTTGCTAGTATTGTAGGACACTATATGAATATGATGTTGTCCTATTCATTTATGACTAAAATATAAAAAATCCCTTCTCTAGAATGTATTTTCCTAGAGAAGGGTTCATGACTTAATTCGTTAAAAAAATTGGTTCATTTGTTTTGGGATCAATCGTATATGGAAGGGAGTAAGCCGGCACAAACAACGAATGTTTCACTAATATATCGCGAATATCATCACCTGGGCGATAATGGTGTTTTTCTTTTCTTAACGCATTATATAAATCAATGCGATAATCGATATAAATTTCTCCATTATAGTCAATGACAAATGGCAAATTGTTTCCCGAAAATGGACTGACAGCATGCGGCGGCTCTTTATAACCGAGTTTTTTATAATCAAGTGTAAATACTCCTTTTGCGATCATTTTCTTAAACGGAGGATATTTATGTTGATCTTGATACATTTTCAAACGCAATTTCAGTTCGCGAATTTGTTCGGCTGAGCGCAAGTCAAGCAACTTAACGGTTGGATTGTTTTCGGCATCTACAATGACGTATTGAAAAATCCCTCCGCTTTCATAGGCGTTTCCTGGTGGTTCCTGCATATAACGTGGTATTAATTTATTAAAATCAATAGGATACTTTTGATAAATCGGAGTTTTCATATCGCGCGTTTTTATCGGCAAAAGCCCTCCCGTCGCTTCACGGTATTGATTAACTGCCGATTGCACCGCAGCCACTTGGTCTTCGTACGGAATTTGATTTTGTTTTAACCGTTCTTCTGGATACAGACAGCCTGAGAGAGAGAATAACATCAAGCACAATGCCATGCAACGAACAATCCATTTCATTTACAATCCATCCTTTAACCGTGTCTATTCTGGTGTAGGTCCGCTAAATACGACAAAAATAATAATAATTCCTGCTAAAATCATAAGGACATAAGCGATAAATGCCAAAATAAATCGAATAATCTTGTTTTTTGCTTTATAACGGCTAATATAAATTGAAAATACCGAAATAAACATGAATACCATTGAGGTAATGGCAATCCACATTTTCGCCAACGCCGGTGACATCGTTTTTCCTCCTTTTTTCGACACTTATTATAGCATATCACCTAATACACGGCGCAAAAAAAACTGAAGTAAAGCGGGGCTTTCTTTACTTCAGTTTAACAATAATACCCTTGTTCCGGAAGCTCAAGTCTATAGTTGTTCGTAGTATTGTATGCGAAGTACAAACAACTTGTATCATCGAACGCCTATTTTCTTTATTTTTACTGTTGCGATTCCGTAAGAATATTCATTAAATCATCCATCTCTTGCGTTTTCCCGCGCGACATTAACGAATCCACCGCATCTTTTGGATCTTTTCCGTCGAACAGTACTTCATAAAGCACTTCCGTGATTGGCATTTTTACTCCGAGTTTTTTGGCAAGCTGATAAGCCGCTTTCGTTGTTCTTACCCCTTCTACAACCATTCCCATGCTTTCAAGCACTTCATCCAGCTTTTTTCCTTTTCCCAACATATGACCAGCGCGCCAATTTCGTGAATGAACACTTGTACATGTGACAATTAAGTCGCCGACGCCTGTTAATCCGGCAAAGGTCAGCGGATTGGCACCAAGCGCGCAGCCTAAGCGGGCAATTTCTGCAAGACCTCTTGTAATAAGGGCCGCTTTTGCATTATCCCCATATCCTAATCCATCCGTAATACCGGCAGCTAAAGCGATAATATTTTTCAACGCTCCACCGAGTTCAACCCCAATTAAATCCGGATTGGTGTAAACGCGAAAGTATTGGTGGTTCATAAACAAATCTTGAATGCGCTCCGCCGCTTTCATGTTTTTCGAAGAAACGGTTACGGTCGTCGGATGGCGCAAGCTTACTTCCTCGGCATGGCTCGGGCCAGATAAGACGACAACATCTTGCAAAAGCTCTCCCATTTCTTCCTCAATGATTTCAGAGACACGTTTATGTGTGTCTGGTTCAATTCCTTTACTCACTGCTACAATGGTGATTGGTTCATGAATACAATTGCCCACTTTCCGTAATACTTCTCGGATTGCTTTTGTCGGTACAGCTAACACAACCGTTTGAATATGATCTAGCGCCCGACAAAGATCATCATAACCAACAATTCCTTCAGGCAGCTGAATCCCTGGCAAATATTTTTCATTCGTCCGTTTTGTGTTTATTTCCTCAATCTGCTCCGAACGGTGCCCCCAAAGACGAACAAGATATTTGTTATCTGCTAAAACAATGGAAAGCGCTGTCCCCCAGCTTCCTGCTCCTAGCACTGTAATTTGCTTCATCGTTTCTCACTTCCTTTTATAAAATTGCTTGCCGCCTCCGCTTTTCGGTGTCGCCGATAAGCAGGCACCCTTCGCTTTTCTTATTGTCTAGCTTCGGCGGCTAGCTCCCTTGTGCGAAATAACCTCCGCCCTTGAAGTGCAAGCACTTCCGCGGGCGAAGAACATTTCGCTTCGGGAGCTATTCGCGCCGCCTTCGCTTTTCTTATTGTCTAGCTCCGGGCGCCATCGGCTCGCGTCGCTTCGGCCCCGCTGCGGCGGCGACAGCCTCCTCGCGGGTCCTCCAGCGCGTTTCGCCGATGAGCAGGCGCCCTTCGCTTTTCTTATTTCCTTGGTCTGGCGATGATTTTTATTGGTGTGCCTTCGAAGCCAAACGCATCGCGGATGCGGTTTTCTAAAAAGCGTTCATAGGAGAAATGCATCAATTCTGGGTCGTTGACAAAAACAACAAACGTTGGCGGTTTTACAGCCACTTGCGTCATGTAATAAATTTTTAAGCGCCTCCCGTTATGCGTTGGTGTCGGATTCATTGCTACTGCATCCATAATCACTTCATTCAACACATTTGTTTGCACGCGCATCGCATGATTTTCACTCACCATGCGAACGAGCGGCAATAATTTATGTAAGCGTTGTTTTGTTTTTGCAGAAACAAAGATAATTGGCGCATAATCAAGAAATGGAAAATGATCACGAATTTTCCGCTCAAATTCGATTAATGTTTTGTCATCTTTTTCAATCGCATCCCATTTGTTTACAACAATGATTACACCTCGCCCCGCTTCATGGGCATATCCGGCAATTTTTTTATCTTGTTCGATAATCCCCTCTTCGGCGTTCAAAACAACGAGAACGACATCAGAGCGCTCAATCGCTTTTAACGCGCGCAATACACTATATTTTTCGGTGCTTTCATAAATTTTTCCTCTTTTTCTCATTCCTGCTGTATCAATAATAACATATTCTTGTCCTTCCCTCACAAACGTTGTATCGACAGCATCCCGTGTCGTACCGGCAATATCGCTGACAATGACGCGCTCTTCTCCTAAAATGGCATTAACAAGGGATGATTTGCCAACATTCGGCCGTCCGATTAAACAAAACTTAATTACATCTTCTTCATATTCTTCTTGACCGCGTTTTGGAAAATGACGTGCTACTGCATCCAATAAATCACCGAGCCCCGTTCCGTGCGAACCGGAAATCGGATATGGATCGCCAAACCCAAGTGCATAAAAATCGTAAATGAGATCGCGCATTTCTGGATTATCAATTTTATTCACCGCAAGGACAACAGGTTTGTTAGAACGGTGTAAAATTTTCGCTACTTCCTCATCAGCCGCTGTCACTCCATCACGGCCGTTTACCATAAAAATAATAACATCTGCTTCATCGATCGCGATTTCCGCTTGTTGGCGAATTTGCACTAAAAGCGGCTCATCGCCAATATCGATCCCGCCTGTATCAATTAAGTAAAATTTATGATTTAACCATTCCGCGCTGCTGTAAATTCTGTCGCGAGTCACCCCAGGTACATCCTCCACAATGGAAATACGCTCACCAACGATTCGGTTAAAAATCGTTGATTTTCCAACATTCGGACGTCCAACAATTGCTACGACTGGATTGGTCATGCTATCACCCTTTCTTTACGTATCGCGACTGTAAAAAAGCACCCTTCAAGGAAGGGTACAGCTGTTTTATTTTATCAAAAACACCATTCGCCAACAATAATCTAATGCTTGACAATGATGAATAATTCTTCTGCCAGCTCATGAGCAATCCCATCAAGAATCGCTTCTAAATTGGCGGCGATCCTCTCCATTTCTTCTTTTGTTTCACATGTAAAAATCGGAGCCCCTCCCGCAACTTTTTGCGCATTCGTTGTAATGACAGCTAGGATCATTTTCTCATGTGTCATATTCTTCTATTCTCCCTTTCGAATGAACTGCCGTTTTTTTGGCATACGAATAGCATTTTCTAATATCGGTGCATTCTCAATAATCTTTTTTGCCTTTTCGATGTCATTCACCTGCGGCAAAATAAAAATACCCACACGCCCATCATTTAAATCCCGTTTGGCTAGGGGCACAAGCGCCGGCGTCCCTGAATCGCGATATACTCCAAGCGCGGAAGATACGTCATGCAAAATCGCCTGCCGTTGTCCCAGGTTTGCAATCGTTGTGCGCGCATTAAAATTTTTCGGCGTTAAAATAAACCCCATCCCATATCGCAAAATCTCTTCGCGGCGTGCTTGCAGCCCGATATTCATAATGTAAATGTTATCAACATATAATCCCGCTCCTTCAAAATGCGGCTTTACATATTCCACGTCTGCAATATCTTTTAAGCGATTCCCTGTCATTAACCGGTGCGCAATGAACAAACAAATCACGCTGACAACCATTGCTGCCCAAACATTCCATATTAAATACGCAAGTGTGGAAAAGAAAGAAGTAAAAATAACTAAATAGTTGCGCCCTTCAAAAACAATGGCAATTCCTTCAATATATGTCTTTCCGCGCGGCACAAGTTCATATTGGTCAAGTTCGTTCAATGTATTGCGTTCCATATTGCGCACTTCACGAAACTGCGACGCAGCAAGCGCTAAAAAAGTGATGGCTGTAAATTCTTTTTCCATAATGGCCGGAACGGCAATGGTGCCGAGGCCAGCAGCAATCACACCAAGAGCGATGTGAATGGTTTTTCCGTGCAAATATGTCGGATATTGACGATAGTCTGTCCGTAATAAATATAACCGTGTCAGCACTCCAACCACAACTCCATATAGAATGGGAAAAGTATATTCATTCATGGCTGTCTTGTCCCCCTTATTTGTTTTTTTCCATCGACATACACCGCAATCTGCTCGAATAGCGTCCAAATAAGCAAGCAAAACGCACTAATGGATATTGTGTCTAAAAAAGAAAAAGAACCAATGATATATGAAAACGCTACTCTTTTGGAAATGATGGAGTACAATATTTCTCCTTGGCAGCTTCCAATGATCAAGCATACTAAGCGTGATTGAATATTTTCGTAAAATAGAAAACATATTATGAATAGCATCCCTGCAAGCATCCATGTACGATCCATCCATATCCATACTGGGTCAAAAAGAACGAGCAATTGGAAAGATGTATAGGCAAAGGCAATCGTCAATGCGGCGATCACTAAATATAGAAGCTTCCGACGAGTTTGCTTTGCCGTGAAATAACAGGATAAGAAAAAAAGAAATAAAAAAGAAAGCGTTACACAAAAACTGCCTATATACAGCGAAACAGATGAGAGGATAATGGTAATCAATGCGATCGCGGCCAACATCGTCCGTTGGCGTGTTTTTTTCATAAAAAAAGTTGCGATCATCCATATTATCCAAAAAAAGGAGTAAAAATAAATACCTTCCATACCTTCCACCCCCTTATTATGTTCATTATTTCATCTTTTATGAACATTCATTCGCGCATAAGGAAAATAAAAAATAGTTATAGTAAAGAATGACATAGAAAAAGAAAGGAGCGAAAACAAAGTGGGCAAAGACCGGCAAGAAAAAAAGCTAAAACAATCACACCGCGTCGAGTCCGACCGTGATCAATCTATCGAACACAAAGGCGCAACAAGACTCGAAGACCCAGAAGCAGCAAGAGAACGAAATCAACACTAAAAAGTAGACGCACCGCATTTATCTGCGACAAGTGCAGAAAGATTAAAAAGGATAGCATCAAAAAAGCTGACTCCATGATTACAAATGGAGTCAGCTTTCAAATTGAAAAAGCAGAACATCAAGAACTTTTATTTTTCCATCATTCGCCCGAGTGGTTTATAAATGTAGTCGACCATCTGCGTCGGCCCTGGAAGATCGGGATTCCATATTAACACCATCGCAAGAATCGTTCCCAGACTTAAAAGTACAACAAAAACGGCTTTTTCTTTTTTCTGCGTCCGGTTTATTCGCGGCCACTCGTATAGAAAGATGAGGGCAACCAAGACAAGAGTACCTAGTATTAATCCAATTTTCATTATTTTTTCACCTCTTGTTCAAGCAATCCTTGCGGAACGGTGCCTATACCTGGTCTGCGGACGTATGCCTTCGTCTTCACAATCACTTCAACGTCAGGGAAAATTTCCTCCCAACGATCCTTTACCCGGTTCCATTCTCTTGGATATTTTCGATGGAAAGTATCTGCAAAGCCAAAAATATCGGCTTTCATTTCTTTTTGTACTTTTTTCAATGCGGCTTGAATGCGCTTATTCGTCTCCTTTTCCAATTCTTTTTCGATCATTTTCGCATACTTAGGATTCATCAAGTTCAATTTCGTTCCGTTTAATATGATATCGTCTTCCGCAGTCGCCTTTACGATCATCTTCCATTTGCCTTTCTCATATTTCGGGATAAGTTCCGTATGCGCTTTTATCAGCGTGGCCGTAATATTTCCCTTTTCCCCTTTCAGCGTAACCGTGACATTCGCCTCTTTAATCTCATTTCTGAGCCAAAGCACGCCCCGAGTCAACTGATCATCAATATCTCCGATCATTTTATCCTTCTTAAAAATGGCGGTGCGTTGGATAAACGCAATGGGCTGTAGTTCTTTTTTCCCTTCTTCCGGCGGCTTGATCTTCACCATGGGAAGAGCCGCTGCACCGGCATCGCCGCTTAGCATTTGCAGAACATCTTTTACCGTTACTCGCAGTAAAAGCTGCGATTCTGACAATTCCCGCAGCACTTCTGATGAGCTTTGCTCAATCGGAGGGACCAATTCAAGCACACTTTTCGCAGTTCCTTCACTCACTAATACATTGGAACGAAGGCGAGCTTCTGGATTGCGGCTCAGAAAGTCGAGATGCTGGCGAATCCCTGCTTTTGCCGCTTTCTCCCCAAACACGATCACTTTCATGTGCCCCCAAAAGACACGGCGAGGAAGCTTCTCTTGCAGGTTCGAGATCGCATCAGCCACGGTAACACCCGTTCCCGATCTTATAATCGTTTCACCCCCACCCCCACCACCTCCACCATCACTGCCACCACCTATCATCTGTCCTCCTCCACCGGCTGATTTCGGAACAACTATTTCCACTGTAAGCCTGATCTCCCCATTTTTTGTTTGATCAATTCCTAATCCTACGATTAGCGCTAAATCGTTGACTTCTGTCCGGTCCCAACAGCCGCTTAGCAAAATAAGATGAACACAAGCGAAAACAATTTTTGCTGCTTTTTGCAAGATGCCCATTTTTGTTTATCTCCTTTTTCCCCTTGTTTCATTGCTGACCTTATCCTTGACATTTTACTTGATTTGGGTTGTTGGTTCTTTTGCGCCATTTTGCGATCAATAGGAGAAGGAGAGGAAGTCCTGTTTGAATCGAAAACCGGTAAAACAAGGAAGAACCGCCTAGAAAACGGGTCAATTCCATTAAATTCGGCACCGACCAGACGGCAAATAACAGTATGAAAAATCCCATGGGAAAAACGATCGGGCGATAATCTGACAAATTCAGCCATTGCGCTGTTCCCAACACTAAAGCATAATAAAAGACAGCAATCTTCAAAAAAACCCCTGCTACCCAAAGAGTCGCTACCATGGCTTCAAGGTGTTCAAGAAAATCCGCGATGCTAATGTAACGGACGGCGCTCGCCACGGGATAAACAAAACGGTCGGTGATTCCTCCTAAGACGAAAAGGGCGGCAATATTGATGAAAGATAAAGTCAACATGACTGCGACGACCGAGATCATGCCCCATTTCTTTCCTTTGTTTTGATCAGCTACATAAGGAAGGAGAAAAGCGATGAGAAGGAATTCGCTAAACCAGCCTTGCGGGACCATCGCACCCATGAGCGAGGGCATTATTCCCTTTTCCATAATCGGAAACATATTCGTTACTTCCATATCCGGGATCAACAGGATAATAATGATCAATATCATGATTATCACAACAGGTACGGACAATTCCGCAAGCCTTCCTATTACTTCTACACCACCACGGACGGCAAAGGAGCACACTAGGATCATACTTCCCATTATAAAAATTAATGGAGTATGAAAAAGAAAGTTGCCTACAACAAATTCACCATACTCTCGGATAATAATTCCAGTTATATGCAAATAGAACAATAAAAAGATCAACCCAACCGCTTTCCCCAGAAACTTGCCAAGAATATCCTCGCTATACTCGATAAGGGTTTTTCCTGGATAAAGCTGATGCAACTGAACGGCAATATGAACTATCAAAAAACCGATGAGAGAAGCCAAAAGAGGAGAGAGCCACATATCCTGTTTTGCGTGTCGGGCGGTGATTGCAGGGACTAAAAGAATGGCTGTTGCGATAATTGTAGGATACATCATCATCCCCATTTGTGCGGCAGATATTTTTCCTTTCTCGATCATAATGGTCCTCCTTTGCCTTTACTCGTCTTGTCATCTCCGTAATCAGGACTCGGTCTCTGATTCGGACCTTGCCGCTCGATGTTATTATCCGCTCCCGTTAAATGAGGGCGTGTATTGAACTTCCACAAATGTGCGCGCAGCAGCACGTCTTTTATTTCGCCCCCTTGTATTGGAGCCATCGGAGATAAATAGGGAACGCCGAAAGAACGAAGCGTCGCCATATGAGTAACAATCATAAGCAGCCCAAGCATAATCCCGAGAAGCCCTACCGTCCCTGCCAAAAAGATCATGGGAAAGCGCAGCATCCTTAATGCCATTCCAGCCGTATAGCGCGGGACGATAAAAGAAGCAATCCCTGTTAATGCGACCACCATGATTAGTGGAGCAGAAACAAGACCGGCTTGGACCGCGGCTTGCCCAATCACCAGCGCACCAACGATACTAACCGCAGCGCCCGCTTGTTTAGGAAGCCTCACCCCCGCTTCACGTATGGCCTCAAATGCTAATTCCATGAGCACCGCTTCGACCAGCGCCGGAAAGGGAACCAGCTCCCGAGAAGCAGCAATGGTTATCAAAAGTGAAGTAGGAAGCATTTCCTGATGAAAAGTAAGGAGCGCCACATACAACGACGGCAGTAAAAGAGATATCAAAAGAAATATGTAACGCAGCCAGCGGGTTGCCGTGCTGATTAAAGATCGTTGATAATAATCTTCATTTGATTGCAGCAAGGAATAAAAAGAAACCGGCACAATCAAAACGAAAGGAGTGCCATCTTGAAAAATCGCTACTCGCCCTTCAAGCAGGTTTGCCGCCACCACATCAGGCCGTTCGGTATCCAAAACTTGAGGAAACGGAGAGTAAGGATTGTCCTCAATTAACTCTTCAATATAACTCGTTTCCAAAATGCCATCTACCTTGATGCGTCTAAGCCGGGCCTCTACTTCTTGGATTAAGTCTTGCTCAGCAATCCCTTCAATATAAGAGATAACTACTTCAGTCTGGGTGTACTTGCCAATTTTCATTGATTTTGTTTTCAGCTGCGGGCTTCTTATTTTTCTGCGCAACAAAGCAAGATTAGTCCCTAATGATTCGGTGAAGCCCTCCCTCGGCCCCCTTATCACGGATTCCCCCACCGGTTCTTCGATGGAACGTTTTTCCCAATTTGCCAAACCTAAAGCGAATCCTTCGCTTTGTTGATCGATAAGCAAGACCGGATTTCCACCAGAGATCTGTTCAATGCACTCTGTTATTGTTTGTACTCTCTTTACCTTAGAAACGGTCAATTTTTGTTCTAGTATATGATTGACATGAATGAACTGATCGGTATTCTCCTTGGCATTATTTTCTTTCATCAAAGGGGTGAGCACGCCCGCATCGATTTCTACGATGTCAGCTAAACCATCGATATAAACAAGGGCAGCCTTTGTTTTTCCGCCAATTTGAAATGGGCGAAAAACGACATCCATACAATTTTGATAGATATTTTGCAGTTTTTGCAGATTTTTATTTAAGTCGGTAGAAAGAAAGTCCTGTTGTTGCTGATTTTGATTCTGTTGTTTTTGGTCTTGTTCTTGTTTCTTTATGATTTGTTTTCTTTTCTTCCTTTCTTTAAAAAAAAAACATCCAATTCCCCTTCTTTCTAACAAGCAGGCGTTCTCAACTTTTATTTTTTCCATTTTTAAAATACGATAACCCCTTTTTTGACAATAAAGTTATTTAAAACATGAAAAAAGCATTCCTTCGCTAGCCGGAGGCACTTATTCCAACTCACGGTTGCAGGTGTACAGCCAAACGAGGCCAGCTTTCGGCGTGCGAAAGAACCTTTTTTGTCCATGGAGCATAGATTTTGTTGATCTTTTTATAGAATATATGTTCGATTTAAAGAATAAAAAAACACCGCGATTCATCTCCCCACTTTACTCAGAGGGGGTTAATGAAAAACCCCTTCGTCCCGTGATTTTGGTCATCGGGATGAAGGGTGAATTTATCGGCAACTATATACTTTCGTGTCAAAGCCTCTTTCCGTTAACCAATGATGCGTATCGCCGCGAATGACAAGCGGCACCCGCTGCAGCTTATCGATCGTCTTTGCCCCCAGCGCTCCCATAATCAACGTTAAATCGTGATGAAGCTCCTCGATATAGGCGACTAACGCTTCCACTCCTTGTTCGACAAGCGTTCGCAACAATGGTCCCGCCATTCCAACCGCGGATGCTCCTAGGGCGATCGCTTTCGCAGCATCCAACGCTGTACGGACACCGCCGCTGCCGATCACAACTAAAGAAGGAGAGGTTTGCGCTACCTCTACGATTGATGCCGCCGTTGGAATCCCCCAATCATTAAAATACGTTATTATGTTGGAACGTCGTTTATTTTCAATACGGGCAAAATTGGTGTCGCCCAAGCCTCCAACATCGACGATTTTCACGCCTACTTCTTCTAAGCGCGAAGCAGTTTCCTTGCTCATGCCAAATCCTACTTCTTTTACGATAACAGGAACTTGAACGGCTTGAACAATTTGTTCGATGCGAAGCAGTACTCCCGTAAAATCACGATCTCCTTCCGGCATCACAAGCTCTTGCACCACATTTAAATGAATTTGCAGACCGTCCGCCTCAATCATATCTACAGCACGCTTCGCATCATCGACAGTTGCTTCACTGCCAATGTTCGCAAAAATAATGCCGTTTTTATTTACTTTTCGTACAATCTCAAACGTTCCTCGCTGTTTATTGTCTCTTAGCGCTGATGTTTGCGAACCAACGGCCATCGCTATTCGGCAATGTTTTGCCGCCTCCGCTAATCCTTTATTAATTTCAAACGTTTGTTTTCCTCCGCCGCCGGTCATCGCATTGATAAAGAAAGGCGAACTTAACGAAAGTTCGCCTAAAGCAGTATGCAAGTGAATATCGTTCATGCGTACATCAGGTAAACTTTGATGAACAAACGTAATGTCATCAAATCCGCTTGCACCTTGATCGGCAGTAGAGAGCGCATGCTGAATATGTTCGATTTTCCGCTTTGCTCTGCTCATTGCTTCATCCTCGTTATTTTAATTTTTTCAGCTGTTCCCCGAGGACTTCGCCAATTTGAAAACCTCTTACTTCATTAGACGGCTTTGTATATTGGCTATAATCTTCTTCGGGTGCTGTTTCTTCTTCGATCAGCTCGCGCATACTTAACGAAATGCGGCGCTCCGCTTCGTTTACATCAAGCACTTTCGCTTTTACTTCTTCTCCTTCTTTTAGCACTTCATGAGGGGTGCCGATGCGCTTATTAGAGATTTGTGAAATGTGGACAAGGCCTTCGACGCCTGGGAAAATTTCAACGAACGCGCCAAACGGTACAAGCCGTTTTACCTTGCCAGTGACGATATCGCCAGGGGCGACTTTTTCAGCAATCCCTTCCCAAGGGCCCGGCATTGCTTCTTTGATCGAAAGGGAGACGCGACCATTTTCTTCGTCAACCGCAAGCACCTTTACTTTTACGGTTTCTCCTTCTTTTACGACTTCAGACGGATGGGCGACACGTGTATGGGAAAGCTGCGAAATATGTACAAGTCCATCAAAGCCGCCAACATCAACAAACACGCCAAAGTCGGTGACACGGCGTACGGTTCCCTCAAGCACTTGTCCCGGCTCTAAACGGCTAAGCGCCTCCTTGTGCTTGCGTTCTTGCTCTTCTTCCACAACAGCACGATGTGATAAAATGATGCGATTTTTTTCACGGTTAAGCTCTACCACTTTTACTGCAAGCGTCTTCCCTTTATAATCAGAAAAGTCTTCAACATAGTGAGGTTCTACAAGAGAAGCGGGTATAAATCCACGCACTCCTACATCAGCAACAAGCCCGCCTTTGACGATGTCTTTTACGATGACATCAAACGTTTCTCCGCTGGCAAATTTTCTCTCTAACTCTTCCCAAGCGCGGTCTGCGTCTACCGCTTTTTTTGATAAAATTAACAATCCATCCTCTTCGTTTTCGCCTTCTTCTACTTTTTTGACTTTCGCCGTCACTTCATCGCCGACAGAGACAGCATCACTTGTTTTTTCAATATGCAAACTAGATAATTCACTAATTGGAATAATCCCGCTTTGTTTGCTTCCTTCAATATCGACAAGCACTTGTTTATCTTCTAGCTTTACCACTTTGCCTCGGACGATATCACCTACCTTATATACATTCACTTCTAAATTCATATCCTCTGCCATGTTAAACCCTCCTTAATCGACTGACGGTCCGTGCTTCCTCCATAAGAAAGCACCACCTACATCATCGCTATATCAATCCAAACCATGATGTACAATAGGACCGTTTTTCTATTTAGTATACCATATTTTCTCAATAGACATGTAACTGAATGCTTATCGATACTGATCTAATAACGCTTGGATATGTTGCATAATATAAGCTGTCGCTTCTTCCGGTGATGCTTTTTTCTCTCTTAGTGGCGTCATATCAATCGGTGATCCGTAAACAACCTTAAGCGGCACAAACGGACGATATGAACCAATAATGGCGCATGGAACAACAGCGGCACTTGTTCGAAGCGCAAAAAAAACCGACGCCAGGCAGCCCTTTTTTTAATTTTCCATCTTTGCTTCGTGTTCCCTCTGGGAAAATGCCTAGCACATGCCCTTGTTTTAACACTTCTAAGCCGGTTCGCAATGCTTGGCGATCGCTCATTCCTCTTTTTACCGGAAACGCATGCAAAGTCGTAATTAAGTTTTTTAAGAGCGGAACACGAAACAATTCCTCTTTCGCCATAAAATGAATCGGTCTTGGAGCAGTAATTCCAAGGATTGGCGGATCGAGATTGCTAATATGGTTTGCGCAAAGAAGTACTCCTCCTTCTTTCGGAAACTTCTCCGCCCCTATCACCTCAATACGGTAAAGAGGAGTTAAAATGCTTTTTACAACTCCCTTGGCAAACGAATAAAAATCCACCGTCACCCAATCCTTTCGTTTACAATTTCCATAATGCGATCCACCACTTCTTCAATCGACAGTGACGTAGTATCAATTTCTATCGCATCTTCCGCTTTCTTAAGCGGTGCTACTTCACGCTCCGAATCGATTTGATCACGGCGTGCAATTTCCTTTTTCAACGTTTCTAAGTCAGATGGAAATCCTCTAGCAATGTTTTCCGCATGACGACGCTTTGCTCTTTCTTCCACAGATGCTTTCAAAAAGATTTTTACTTCTGCATTCGGAAGAACATATGTGCCAATATCACGGCCATCCATTACGACACCGCCATTTTTTGCGAGAGCGCGTTGGCGCGCCACCATTTCTTCCCGCACTGACGGGTGTTTTGCGACTAGCGATACTGCATTGGTTACTTCTTCATTGCGAATAATGTTTGTAACGTCTTCTCCATTGACAAATACAAGCTGCCCTTGTTCAGATGATTTTAATTCAATATATGTATTTTTTAACAAAGAAATTAATGCTTGTTCGTCATCAAGCGCAACTTTTTGTTGCAGCGCCACGTACGTTAGTGCCCTGTACATCGCGCCAGTATCAATATAAATATAAGAAAGCCGTTTCGCTATAATTTTCGCAACAGTGCTTTTCCCCGCTGCAGCTGGTCCATCAATGGCAATGCTGATTTTTTTGCTCATAATTCCTGGTTACTAAAATCTATAAAAATCGATTCATCGCGATGGAACCAGTAAAACTGCTTACCGCTCAGGAAACACCTGAGTTCCATCAGGAAGGGAATCCTAATGTCTCACCTGCTGTGAAAGACAACCCGTGGATCGCGGTTAGCGACGGCATCTGTCGTGCACCATTCCTTCCATTGGTCAGTACACGACAATGATTTTAGCAACCAGGTTTACACCTCCTTTAGTTGAATTTGGTACTGGTTCAGCCAACAACATTTGTGCAAGATGTTCCATAATGACCATTCATGTTCTTGTTTGAAATTCTCGATTTTGCATAACATCATTGCGATATATTGGCGTTGTTTCTTGCCGCTTTTCGATTGCTTGTAGGATTCTTCCATCGACCCTAACACCGCAATCCAATGGCGTTTCACTTTCGTTTTTATGATGTCCATGAGTTCTTTTGGCAACCGTTCCTGATACCCTAATCTCAAAGAAAAAAGCAGGAAACTCCTGCGTGCTTCGATGCCATTTTACCATATAGGCCGCTAGCGGTCGATGATTGTTTCGATTGTTTTTGTCTTTTCTTGTCTGCTAACGCCTTCATATTCATAAATTTTTCCTAAATAAGGGCTAAGCGGAGTATATAAAATGAGCCATTGAGCAATGATTAAAAAAACAAACTGAATAATAACAAGCTTTAGTAAAATAGATTCCACTCGTTTCATTGGAACCAACAGCCCGCTTTCCGTTTTTTATATAGCCATTATTCCACGCTTTTTCGCCATTTATTCGCAATATCTTCCTCTCTTTTTCTTATCTCTAACTGCTGTTCAAAACTATATCGAATCAATCGTACGCGATCTTGCGGAGATACATCTAAAAATTGTAAGGACGCTTTATATATATCACTGTTTTTCGCTTGAAATATACGAACGATTTTTGCTTTCACTTTTAAATAATGATATTCTCCTGATTTCATAGCAAGTACAAACCATGCCTCTACCACCATTCCAGGAAGCAGCTGCTTTTGCTTATGCTCTGGCAATACGACCGCTGCTCCGCCAGCGCTAATATCAGTCGTCATCGTTGTAAACGGCATAAATTCTTGATGGAGAGGATGAATCGCCACATCCGTATTCGCTTCCACTCTTACATAACGGCGACGCTGAATGCGCACTAACTTATCTACTCCTGGATAGGAAAGAACAACCATTGGTATCGGCTTACGCACTTTTCCAATTACTTCTGTTTCAAATAAATAAAGACAATGATCCGGCCCAACAAAACTTGCTTTAAATTGCATTCCATTTAATAAAAACACGGTTTTTTCTGTTTTTACATTAATTGGATAGTTAATATGTATATAACCGTCACTTATTTCTGCCACTTTGCTTTTATATTTTTCCTCTTCCCCGCCTGCTGGTTCTAACATTATCGTATCCCCTATTTTTAACATCGTCTCTCCCTCTCATTTTCTTCTCATGTTTATTAAAACAAAAAGGAAAAGCTTGCATCAAGCTTTTCCTTTGGTAAAGGGAGAGATAGGATTTGCACCTATACAAACATATCCTTTAACTATAGTTTTGTTCGACGCTTTGCAGCTTTTCGACTTTTTCCTCCATTCCTGTGTTTGCATTAATAAAAATTTGATATGTGTCTTCTCCAAGTGTTCCTAAAAATTCATAGCAGAGCACTTGCTCGTTCATATCGTTTACAATTATTGCTTGGCGCTGTTCCATTACTTTTAAATTTGGATTTACTTTTTTCCTCGCTTGTTCTGCTGTCAATTTTGGTTTTGACAGCGGGCGTTTAACGGAAGAAGATAAGTAATCACGCGCAGAGAAGCCGACAATCGTTCCATCATCAAGAGCTACTTTCATTTTAATTGCTTCCGGATAAATGCGAATTCCGTTTTCATTTGTCACAAATGTTAATACAGCTACGTTATCATATTGGGAACTATCATATAGCTCTAAATTCTTAAACTTGTGCTTCTGCAAAAATTTCATCCCTCTATTTGCCGCTTCATGCAAACTAATCGCCTGTTTTTTTATTGGACGGCTATCGATTACCCAAATCGGATAACCACCTTTTTCTGTAATGTCCATATAAATACTGCTTTTCTTTTTTGGATCGCGGATCGTCAAACTGTAAAAGCGCTCATCTGCTCCTTTTCCACTTGTTGTCACTTTTATGTTTTCCGTTCCTTTTAACCCAAGAAAAGAACGAGCAATTTGTTTCGCTTCTGTTTTTGAAATTGGTTTTCCTTTCGCACGGACAAAACCTTTTTCTTTATTCTTCAGCCCAATAAATGTCGGGCTAAATTCTGATGATCTCGAGAAAGTATCTACATTTTTTTCGACTGATTTAAACCCATCAATAATAATGTTATCGTCAGGGCTGTCGTTTGTAGCAAGCGCTAATTCCACATCCATCCAACGCAAGTTGTTTTTTTAAAACTAAATGTTGAACATTGCGAAGTTCTTGTTGAATATTTGCCGCATTTTTATATAGGGCTTGTAACGTGCGATATTCTTCATTCGTAAGCGGTTCTTTTTCTAAATCGCGAATCGCTGCCCGATAGCTGAACTCCCCTATTTTGGCAAGAAACTCTTGCGTTTTGTTAAACGGGAGTAAAGAAAGCGGCAATTGTCCGACACTTGTATGGGCTTCTGAGGCGATTCTCCATACTTCAGCCAAAGCCGGAGAAAGTGACGCACGGGAATTCATGGCAAGCGTTGTGCCGATTTTATCATGCAATAAGTCAATTTGATAGGTTAAGTCGTGGAAAGCACGCTGATAGTTATTTTCAGCATGAATTAATATCGCGTTTTTTTCTTGGTGTTCCCGATATCCCCAATACGCTGTTCCGACAATTCCAAGTGACAGTACTCCGATTAATAAATTTCGTATCATTTTTTTGTTCACCTCCTGCATTATTTACAAAAAATATGTTTGCCGATCCGCTTAATTTGCGGCCTATTCCAAATCCATGCACTCGTTGCTGTCGACGGGTTGAAATAATAAATGGCTCCACCGGTAGGATCCCAACCGTTAATCGCATCTAGCACCGCTTTTTTTTGCCGTTTCATTCGGCGTCAGCCAAATTTGCCCATCGGCTACCGCAGTAAATGCCCCAGGCTGAAAAATCACTCCCGCCACCGTATCTGGAAACGAAGGATGTTCTAAGCGATTTAAAATGACGGCTGCCACGGCGACTTGGCCGATATAAGGCTCTCCGCGCGCTTCTCCATATACGGCATTTGCCATCAATTGAATATCGTTTTGTGAAAAACCGTTTGGCACATTGGATGCTGTTGCTTTTGCCGAGCTGTTTCCGCCGCCCCTTTTATTTCTTTTTACTTGCTGGCTTAACGGAGTGCCCCCGTAATGGGTAAACGAATTGCCTTTGCGAATTTGCTCCTTCACAAATTGCTCATGATATTTCGATACCTTTACTAGTTTTGCTTTTGTACTCTCACCGACAAGCCCGTCGACTGGAAGCCCATATTCATATTGAAAGTTGCGCACTGCCCAATATGTATTCCAGCCAAAAACTCCATCAATTTTTCCATTGTAAAATCCGATATACTGCAATCGTGCTTGTAATTCAATGACATCATCTCCAACCGCCCCACGCTGAATCACTTGATTCGAAAACGCTTTTACTTCTTCCGCTGGTTTTCCACAGATAAACAAACAAGCAACCAATACGGCAAACCATAAATGCCACTTTATTTTCCTTATCATACGCGAACCCTCCCGTATTACTTCTGTTGTTTTATCCCTATTTTCTTTCGAATTTGCCTTTTTATGCAAAAAAAACAAAAAACCAAGCGTATTATGCTTGGCTTTTTGCTGAAGGGATTCTATCGTAATCATGTAATCCTTTCGCTTGTTTTACTTTTCGAAGAGCAGACCACCATAATAACAGCATGAACGGAACCATGTAATAACTCCATTTTTCCTGTGTCAACAAAATGAAATCATACGTCCCGTGCAATAGAAATGGCAGAAAAAAAGAAAGAAATAAGTAGCGCCGCTTTTTTATAGTAAATTTTGCTTTTCCAAAATAAAACCCCATAATGACCGCGAATAAAGCATGGCTTGAGACAGGTAAAAACGCTCTTGTTACGGCAAATTCTACACCGTTTGCCAATAAATACAAAATATTTTCCATCGTCGCAAAACCGAGCGATACACTTGCGCTGTATACGATGCCATCGTACGGCTCATCAAACTCGTGGTGGTCATAAATAAAAAAATAGACAATAAACCACTTCACAAACTCTTCCAATAATCCCGACAAAAAAAAGGCGCGAGCTATCTTAGAGGCTGCGATTCCTTCCACATGAAACACATATTGAATAAACATAATGGGAAACACAAGAAGCGCCCCAATAACAAATGTTCTCAACACAATGGATAGCGGTTCGGTTTCATATTCATCTTTTAAATAAAAATAACTAAGCAGCGCAACACCTGGGGCAATGCCAGACGAAATTAACGTTAACATACAAATCCCCGTTTCCATCCGTTTTCTTTATGGTAACATGAGAATGTGGCATTTGAAAATGACCTTCCGATATTTCATCATAGCAGAACTTTCTCGAAGGAGGAAGAACAGCGAAAAAGTTCCTGATTATTCACACAGGCGGTACTATTTCGATGAAGGAAGATGATAACCTAATTTCATCTGTCAAAGTAGCCGGAAGAGAAGAAGCGCGCGGAAAAGGGGGGGTGGGGCCGTACTCAATGACGAAATCCACACAGCTAAAAACGTGACAAAAACTCATACGTGTGATTTATCAAATATATTTAACCCGTGGTGCTAGATAAAATCAGACAAGCACAAAACTAGAGATTCGATAATAATTTTATGAATAAATTAAAAGTTCGATTTTATAGAGAATATTTGAGTATAAAGTGTATATATGATAATATGATGCGGCTCACCTCATCCAGATATTCTCTATTTAATAAAGAGGACAGTGTGTTAACTACACTGTCCTTGTGCCCATTTATATACTGAATTTCCCTTCTAAATTATCTTCATTAGCTGCAAGCAATACGGCTAATTTTATTCTTGCCTTTTTACTGTCTAAATCTTTCCCTAAAATAACTCCATTTTTAACAAGATCATAAGCGCTGCCTAAATAATCATAAGTCGTATATACTTCCCCTTCTTCTGCACTTGTTGTAATTACAACTTTTATTTCTTTCGATACAGCTTCTTTTATTGCGCCCATCATTTTTGGTGATACTTGTCCTCTGCCTACCCCTTCTAAAACAATTCCTTTTACATTAGCGTTTATGGCTGCTTTTATAAATTTATCGTCAGCGTCCAAATAGCATTTGATTATATCTACTTCAGGTATTTCATTTTTTATTTTGTATGTTTCCCTTCTAATTGGCTTTTGATATATGTATACTTTATCATTATCGATAATCCCTAAATACCCATATCCAAAAACATCAAAGCCTTGTAAATTAGAAGCATGTACTTTTTTCACATGTCTGGCCACAAATATGCGTTCATTAAATACTACAACCGTTCCTACACCTCTTAAATCGTCATTACAAGCCGTATAAACCGCATGGCGAATATTTGTATAAGCATCACTTCCCTGTTGTTCTGGAGAGCGTTGTGAGCCTGTTAAAACGATTTGGCGATCATCTGAAATCGTTAAATCTAAAAAATATGCGGTTTCTTCGAGTGTGTCTGTTCCATGTGTAACAACTATGCCATCAATTGTTTTATCTTGATAAATTTCTTCGATTTTGTTTTTTAAGGTTAATAAATGCTCAAATGTAATATGCATGCTCGGCAGTTGAAATAAAGAATGTATTTCAATTTTAATATCATCAGGTAAATTGCAAATTTGTGCTAATTCTTCTCCCGTCATTTCCCCTGAAACATATTTGCCTTCTTCTGTCTTTTTGCTTGCTATTGTTCCACCTGTAGTAATTAGTGCCACTTTTTTCATTAATGTCACCTCTTTAGAAACATAATAGCATAAATGAATTACAACACAAAATAATGGTTGTCGATAAATAAAAAATAGACTGTCTAAACGATCCGCAGAAACTGCAAGAAATGTTTATGGAATGATAAAAAAGAGGCTGAAAAAAAACCAGCCTCCTTCTGTTATTGCTCTTTCTCCTTTTCCCGTTTTGCGATACAAGCAGCGATTTGCTCACCGTGAAAGCGCCCGTTTTCAATAAAAATTTCATTGGCATCATTTCCTGCCGCAATGACACCTGCGATAAAAATTCCGCGTACATTCGTTTCCATTGTTTCTGGATCATAAAGCGGCCGGCCCGTTTCTGGATCGACCCCGACTCCCATCTTTTTCAAAAATTCATGATCAGGATGATATCCTGTCATCGCAAATACAAAATCGTTTTTAATTTTTTTGATTTCGCCCCCTACTTCGTAAATGACGGCATCCTCCGTAATCTCTTTTACATGAGCGTTAAACTCCATTTTAATAATTCCCTTGCGGACGAGAGAATCAAATTCCGGCAAAATCCAAGGTTTGATGCTTGGCGAGTATCCGCTTCCCCGGTACAATACCGTGACACGTGCTCCCGCCTTGACAAGTTCCAGCGCTGCGTCCACGCTAGAATTTTTTCCGCCAATGACAACACAATCGGTGTTGTAATACGGGTGCGCTTCTTTAAAATAATGCGTTACTTTCGGTAAATCTTCTCCCGGTATGTTCATATAATTTGGATTATCATAATATCCGGTAGCAATAATAACGTATTGGGCGCGATATTGTTCTTTTGTCGTTTGGACAAGAAATGTTCCATCTTCTTGTTTTTCTACTTGCTCCACTTTTTCAAACGTTTGTACACGCACTTGTTTTCTCGTCACTACTTCGCGATAATAAGCGAGTGCTTGATTTCGCTTTGGCTTCCGATTTTCCGTAATAAACGGAACCCCGCCAATTTCAAGACGCTCACTCGTACTAAAAAACGTTTGATGAATCGGAAAATGATAAATGGAATTAACGATATTTCCTTTCTCTATTACTAACGGACGATAACCGACATCTTGCAAAGCGATCGCCGCAGCAAGCCCACAAGGACCACCGCCAACAATAATGATTTTTTCTTCTTTCATCCGGTTCACTCCTTAAACATCCAAAAATCCCCTATCATATGATAGGGGATTTTTGGCATGTTGTAAATATGTTTTGCATGCTCTTTATACCCATCCGCGGAAACGGCACGCTTCCGCCATTTTTCGAACGCCGACCATATAAGCAGCCAATCGCATATCTACGCGGCGGGTTTGCGCCATTTCATATACGTTGTTAAACGCTTTTACCATCACTTTTTCTAATCGTTCTTGGACTTCTTCTTCTGTCCAATAATATCCTTGGTTATTTTGCACCCATTCAAAATAGGATACCGTTACACCGCCGGCACTAGCTAATACGTCTGGAACAAGCAAAATGCCGCGTTCCGTTAAAATTTCCGTCGCCTCTAGCGTCGTTGGACCGTTTGCCGCCTCCACGACAATGCTTGCTTTAATATTTGGCGCATTTTCTTTCGTAATTTGATTTTCAATTGCGGCTGGAACTAAAATATCGCAATCAAGCTCTAACAATTCTTTGTTCGTAATTGTATTTTTAAACAATTTCGTTACCGTACCAAAGCTGTCGCGGCGCTCAAGCAAATAATCGATATCTAAACCGTTCGGATCGTAAAGAGCTCCATATACGTCGGAAATGCCAATGACTTTCGCACCGGCATCATGCATAAATTTTGCTAAATAGCTTCCCGCGTTTCCAAAACCTTGAACGACCACGCGTGCTCCTTTCAAGTCGATACCGCGTTTTTTCGCCGCTTCGCGAATACAAATCGTAACCCCTTTTGCCGTCGCGGTTTCGCGCCCGTGCGACCCGCCTAGCACTAAAGGTTTTCCTGTAATAAATCCAGGAGAGTTAAATTCGTCGATGCGGCTATATTCGTCCATCATCCATGCCATAATTTGCGAGTTCGTAAAGACATCTGGTGCAGGAATGTCTTTTGTCGGACCAACGATTTGGCTAATCGCGCGAACATAACCACGGCTTAATCGTTCTAATTCACGGAATGACATCGTACGCGGATCACATACAATTCCGCCTTTTCCACCGCCATACGGCAAATCGACAATGCCACATTTTAGGCTCATCCAAATAGATAGCGCTTTCACTTCACGCTCTGTTACGTTTGGATGGAAACGAACGCCCCCCTTAGTTGGACCAACGGCATCATTATGCTGGGCACGGTAGCCGGTAAAAATTTTTACAGTACCGTCATCCATGCGCACAGGAATTCTCACTGTCAGCATGCGAATCGGCTCTTTGAGCAACTCATATACTTCTTCTGGATACCCTAATTTTTCCAATGCTCTATGTATAACAGTTTGTGTTGCTGTTAATACATCATATTTTTCCGCTTTTTCTTCCAGATTTTCTTCGTTGGTATGCTTGTCGGCTACCATACTAAACCTCCTATAAATTCGCTGTAATATTTGATATTGTCACCTTTCATGTCATAGTATACACTTTCTTTTTATTTATGCAAAGGAAAAAAAATAAAATGCCAAGCGATTTACGGCTATTTACAACCATTTACATCGCTTTTATGTCAATAAGCTGTCTTTTCCTTAGTATATATTTATTTTCCTTGTCATCTAACATATGGAAAAAATAAAAAGCCAGACCCCTTGTCCATACGACGGGGTCTGATAAAGCATTAACGCACTGGAAAATAACGAACAAGTTGTTCAATGGCTCGATGTTCAATTAGCTTCTTACCATATTCTTGCACACGATGTATCGTTATCGTTGAAGGGCTGGCAAATTCCGCTAATAAAGCAACAAAGTTATCGATTGGGATCGGCGGTTCCTCAGCGACATGCAAGTAAAAACGATTTTGGTAGGAGTAGAGGGTTCCGTCTAGACAACCGATCGAGTAAAGACGATGAGCGAGCTGAATGACATCTTCAAACGTCTGAAATTCATAAAATATGTCATCGCTCTCATCGAGCGTTACTTGCATTTCAATATAATCGTCAGCAAATTCTTCCTCCATGTCGTCATATTCGCCCTCACTTGTTACGATAACAACCATTCCCTGTGCTGGTAAAGAGTATACTTCCACTGCGATCGACCCGTTTACTTCAAAGCCGAGCTCCTCGCTTGCCTCCTCAATCATATCGCGAAACAATTGATGAACTTTAAACGTATCTTTCCATAAATCCTCTTTCGTTAAACCGCGATCCATCAAATCATCAAACGTAAGGAAAATTTTGATTTTATTGTGGGTTAAGCGTTCAAGACGCATCAACACCCCTCCTTACCTACACAGCCATCTCTTATGTTTATTGTATGAAATAATTCATAAATGGTTCGTTTGTTATTATTAATGAGTTTACATCGTTTATAGTCATTTAGACAAGCATTTTTTCTTTATCTTCTTTCCGTGAACAAATGGTGATCAAATTCGTTTCCGCAGGGGCTCCAAAGCGAAGCGGAACGGCTGTCGTCCCGTACCCGTTGCTGACATAAACGGCTGTTCCGTTCACATTTTTTAAACCGCCTTTTTCATAGAGCCCAAACGAAAAGAAACGAATTTGCCCTCCATGCGTATGACCGCTGATCACAAGCGAAATATGATGTTCGGGACGAAGACGACCGACGATTTTCGGATTATGCGAAGCAAGGATGCGAAATGCATCCTCATCCACCCCTTGAAGCGCTTGGTCCAATCTTGCGCGCCGTTTGCTCATATCCTCCACTCCAATGAGAGCAAGCTTCTCCCCATTCGGGGATTGCAACATAACAGCGCTATTTTCCAATATATGCACTCCTTCCTCCACTAAAAGCGAGTGCAAATCATATTCCGTTTCATAATCATTATTCCCCCAAATAAAATAAACCGGTCCAATCATTTTTAAACGGCGAATATTTTCCTTGACACGCGCAACGGGCACCCCTTTTTCCGTAAGGTCCCCGCCAACTAAAACAATATCCGCTTTTCCTTTTATCTCCTCCACAATTCTTTTTGCCAATACCCGCCGATGAAGATCAGAAATAAAAAAAATGGAAAACGCCCGAAAACTACTTGGAAACTGAGGAAAGGTCAATTCAATGTAAACAACGCGGTTTCGATGCGCTTCCCACCACATATAAGCCAATATACAAAAAAAAGCAAAAAAAATGATCCAAATCAATATAACTCCCCCTATAAGTTTCGATTATATTGACGAGAACGATCCAAATCCACCGATATCATACCATAAATCAAAGAGAAAATAAAAAATAAAGCAGCGAGCCTCGTTTCCCATTGAAATAGCCAATAAAAGCTTCCCATCCCCCCGCAGCAAATAAACCATTCCTTCCAACGCACCTGCTTTCGCTGCAAGCATAAAATCACTCCTTCAATGACGGTGCGGATCACTACTGCATTGGCTAAAAAACCAATAAAAAAACAAATCATTGCTAAAAACGTCCGCAAAGGATTAAAAATAAGTTCAGTGATAAAATAGGTAAAATCAAACGGAGTCACTGGCGGCATCCAATGAATCATAAAATACCCGCATAAAAATCCGACAGCAATATATAACAGATAAAACACAACCTGTTTCCTCCCTTTTTTCTTACATGTATTCACCGAAAAAAGAAGTCATGAACAAAACGCAATGGTCATAAATATAGACTGAAGTTCTGCCCAAAAAGGAGGTTTCTTATGTTCACAACACGAAAGCAATACGAACCTTATGTAAGCCCATTTGACCCTTGCCCGCCAATTCGCGTCAAAACCTATGTCACCGCTCCAAATCAATATGTCGGATTTCAGCCGCCAAACTTGCCGCAATTCCCATTGCATGAAGCGTTAAAAAAAGGAACCCTTTGGAAAATTTTTTATGATCCATATTATGGTCCTTATGAAATGAAAACTAAAGGTGATTACCAATGAAACAGTTGCCAAAAGAATACTATGAACTTTTAGAACAGCTCCAAGCGGTTGATTTTGCCCTCGTCGACTTAACGTTATACCTCGACACCCATCCTACTGACTACCAAGCCATCCAGCAATTTAACCAGCTTGCGCAAAAACGGAAACAACTGAAAAAACAGTTTGAATCCTGTTATGGTCCACTTCAGCAATATGGAAACAGCTATTCCAATTATCCGTGGAATTGGAATGATTCTCCTTGGCCTTGGCAAGTATAGCAAAAACAACTCGCTGTAAAGGGAGGAAATGACGATGTGGATTTATGAAAAAAAATTGCAATATCCTGTTCGTGTCAGCACATGCAACCCAAAATTGGCGAAATATTTAATTGAACAGTATGGAGGTGCGGATGGAGAACTCGCCGCTGCGCTTCGTTATTTAAATCAACGCTACTCCATCCCTGATAAAGTAGTCGGTTTGCTCACAGATATTGGAACCGAAGAATTAGCTCATTTGGAAATGATTGCGACAATGGTATACAAATTAACAAAAGACGCCACCCTAGAACAGCTGAAAGAAGCAGGTCTTGACGCACACTATGTCGATCATGACCGCGCTTTATTTTATCATAATGCCGCTGGAGTTCCATTTACGGCGACATACATTCAAGCGAAAGGAGACCCAATTGCCGATTTATATGAAGATATCGCTGCCGAAGAAAAAGCGCGGGCAACCTATCAATGGATTATTAATATGAGCGATGATCCAGATTTAAACGATGGGCTTCGCTTTTTACGTGAACGTGAAATCATTCATGCCCAGCGTTTTCGCGAAGCAGTCGAAATTTTAAAAGAAGAGCGCGACCGCAAGAAATTTTTTTAATCGAAAGATAGCTGAATGGAGTACCATTCAGCTATTTTCAAAATACAAATTAATGTCGTACTCCTTTTTCATGATCTCAAACAATTTATGGCGCTCTTTCCATTGCTGCTCTTCTTTCCATAAATCGGCGCTTTTTTGAATGATTTCACAGCGAAGCGAATGAAATTCTTCTTCTGCTTTATCGCACTTTTTTTTGTAATATAAAATGGCCCAATACAATGTAAACAACAATAATAATATATACAAATGCACTGTTTTTTCTAAAAACATCTTAATAAACGCAGTCAATGTACCGCTGGGAAAAATCAGATAAAATAAAACATATGCGAAAAATACCGCAAATCCACCTAAAGTGACAATCTGCAAAGACAGGACCCGTTTCTTCAAACGTTCCCATTTTTGCTTCTTTTCAATCACTCCAAGCAGCATTTGTTTTGTTACTTCATCAATATGAAGCTGTGCGAAAAATACTTTGCTCACGGCCGGATCCCCTCGTTTTTTCACTGACCTCTATTATAAACGTATGTACGAGCCCATTTAGGTAGAACAAAAAAGTGATGGTACGCCTCCTTACTTTTCAGCGTCCATCACCGGAATTTGCAGCACTTGTCCTTTATGAAGCTGTGCGCTCTTTAAATGATTCCATTTTTTTATCATTTCCATTCCTTTATCACTTTGATAATATTTCATCGCAATGCTGTACAATGTTTCATTTTCTTGGACTGTATGTGTAATAATCTTTTGCTTTTTTTGCTTATCCGAAGCTTTATTTTCTTTTTGTGCGTCTGATTCAGGCCGATCTTTTTTTTTGCGAGCTTGGCTCGCTTGATGGCGGCGCCGCCTTTTCCTCAGCAGGAGCAATGTCAATTTGTTCGTAGCTGCCCGTCTCACTGCGTGTTACAACAGTCACTGTTTTTGAATCATCATTTGCATAATAAATACTTAACATCGAAATCGGAAGTAAAATAAAAAATAGTGCTAACAAGCGAATAAGCGGATATTTTAACTTCCATTTCACCCGTTTTTTTGATTTCTTTTGTCTATGCACCTCCCTGCGCGATGGAAGCGATAATACATCTTCTTGCTGCACCATTTCGTCTCTTTGTTCCACTAATTCGCGCAATGATTCTGCTTGATCATGATTCACACATTATCACTCCCGTCTCCCTCTTTCATGTTGCGGACATAATGAAGACGAATATCGATCGCCAAGATAAAGTCAATAAGAAAATGAGCAAAAATGGTGACCCAAAGACTGTTTGTCCGTTGATAAATATATCCAAGAAAAAAGCTTAACAATACGACCATCCCAAATAAAAACCACTTTTCTAAATAGCGCACGTGCAACAAAGCGAACACGATGCTGGCAATAAACAAGCCAAAATGCGTCTGGATCACTCCACGAAACAATAGTTCTTCACTAAAAGCGATCAATAAACATAAAAAAAAGATATGCGGAATCGACCGGTTTTGGAAAATTTTTTCGTTAATTCCTCCATCATCATACCAATGTTCCGGCAAATAACGCATCAATAAAAAATCGATGGCCAATACAATCATTGCACTTCCGCCGCCATACTTTAACACCGTGGCAACATCAAAATGCCAAATTTTTTGGAATGTCGAAAGATCAAAAAGAAAAAATCCGATGATTGCTGATACGACAATTAACAATAACTGAGTAAAATATAAATGAATGAGTACTTCACGATCGTCCATCATGCGGATTTGTTCACTTTGCCGCCTCATTCTAGACACGCCTCGCTTTAAAAGAAAATTCGCTTTAATTCCGCTTTCCAGCCATGGAAATGCAGATCTTTATCCTCTTTCTCCATGCGCAAGTAGCTCTCGAGCGGAAATCCGCATCGGTCGCAGCATAAATCTGGCTTTCTCTCCAATGACTGTTGAAACGCCTGAACGATCGCCTCACGCCGGCATGAACGATGCAACACCCAACTCATCATTTCCCGCAGCTTTTTTCGCTTCCATTGCCTGCGCGTCTCGATATACTTCATCAATGTCTGATATAAACAAGCAACATCCCGTTCCGTAAGCAACCGCTTGGAAGAAATGATTCCTTCCGCTTCGAAAAAATACGTTAAAATCCGTTTTTGCACATCTGTTAACGAGCATGCATTCATTTGCTGTTCTAAACGATCCGGAGTTACACCATATAATAAGCTTTCGCATAATTGTTTTACTTGCACATCGTCCGGCAATTCCGTTTCCATAAGAGATTGTACCATGCTCTCGTCACCATTGGTATATAGTAAAATGGCAATGCTCTTTTTTCCATCGCGGCCGGCTCTGCCGATTTCCTGTAAATAAGCCTCTATCTGACCAGGCATGTGAAAATGAATGACAAAACGAATATTTTCTTTATTTACTCCCATGCCAAATGCATTCGTACAGCATACAATTTCCAATTGGTCACGTAAAAATTGTTGCTGAACAAGCATTCGCTGTTCGGAATCCATTCCTCCATGATAATAGGCGACTCGCTCAATTCCTTCCTCTTGCAGCTTCTGCGCCATCGTTTCCGCCCATTGCCTGCTTGAAAAATAAATTAACCCAGGTCCTTCTAGCACTTTTACATAATCAAGCAGCCTGCTTACTTTCTCATGGATAAAGTCCGTTTTCTCCACTTTGATGGCGATATTAGGCCGGTCAACAGAATGAATATGCCGACGAAGAGGCTGGAGCTGCAAAATATGTACAATATCATCCATCACTTCAGGCGGTGCGGTGGCTGTTAACGCCAGACAAGTTGGAGTGCCAAGACGCTTACGAATTTCTCCCAGCTTTAAAAAATCAGGACGGAAATCGTAACCCCACTGGGAAATGCAATGTGCTTCATCAACTACAAATAAGGAAATACGGATATTCATTAAAGCGCGAAGCAATCGTTCCGACTGCAGCATCTCCGGGGAAACATAAATAAACCGAAATTCATGAAGCCGCTCAAGTGCTTTGATCTTTACTTCTGTTTCTAAAAAACTATTAAATGCGATGACTCTCTTTTCTCCACGTTGGCGAAGCTGCTGCACTTGGTCCTCCATCAGCGAAACGAGCGGCGAAATAATTAACACGCTGCCTTGCAATACATATGCGGGAAGCTGATAACAAAGTGATTTTCCCCCACCAGTCGGCAACATTGCTAATACATCATATCCGCGCAAAATGTCTTCAATAATTTCCCGTTGTCCTTTTCGAAAAGAGGAGTAGCCGAATTTTTCTTGAAGCAACTGTTCTAATGTCACCACATTTCTCCTTCCTTTGCTAATACGAGGCGAATTTCAAAGTAGCTGACATCGTCATCGATAGCGTCACGAATCACCTTTAATTTCCGCGTCCGTAATTTTCGTACCGTTTCAATAATTTTTGCCGCTCTTTTCTCATTGATGAACGGTTGAATAGAAAAATGAGGAATATTCGCCGCAATTTCCACCACATGGTCTTCAATGGTGCTTCTTTTTAAACGGCGCAGCTTAGCGATCTCTTCGATCGATTTTCCACGCAATAGCCATTCATACGTTTTTTGTGTCGAAAACGTTAATGGTATCGGCAGCGATAAATCATGCATCAATTCATATAAAACGGATGAACGTTTTGATTCCGCTCTAGCCATCATATAATGCAATACATTTTGGAATTGAAACCGAACGTATACTGGATCTTTTTGCAAATAGGAAGCGATTTGCTCATTTGTCCAGCCAATTCGCTCAAAACTCGTTAAGCGCAATGTAAACACCGTCGCCTCTTCTTCCGAAACGGAAGAAAGAATGTCATATATTTCTTTATAAAGCGTTTGCGCTAATTCATGCACTGTCCTTTTTTGCGATAATAAGTAATTCTTTACCCAAATCAATGTTTCCTCATGGCGATGAATCGGTTCAAAACGGGTTCGATGGAGCACGTTCGATAACGTTTGAACAAGCAAGGACAACCGATACCAAAACGTTTTTTCTGTGGCGTGATACCGCCATCCGTTTATATGAACCGGAAAAAACACTTGATGCAACTGTTCGTCTAACTGCTTTTTTCCAGCTTCCGTCAGTATATAAGAACGGTTTTGTACAGGGGAAATCAAGCCGTTTTCGAACAACTGTTGCGTTGCTGCCTCGACATCGTTTAACGTAACTTCTTTCCACACTCCGAAAAATGGTTCTAACTGAAACCATTTACTATCTTGTAACGTTTGTGACGACTTTTTTCCGGTAAATAGATGATATATCGCGGATAAAGACCGCTCCCCGCTGAAACGGTGCAAACAAAATAAAACAAGAAACGAAGCATACCCACCTTTCATTCGCGCCGCTCCTTTATTGAAACACTTTGATATACATCCATTGTAGCAGAAATACTCTCTTCGTTTCTCACACAAAGTTTTTCTCATCTAGAAAAAATGCATAATGGGAAATGTATGTTTAAAAATATCGGTGTAATATTTTTTGTATTGAAAAGTTGTGGAAACAGTCTTATTATAAGAAGTGAAAGCTCATTTCCGAGTATACAACACGGAGATGACAGTCCGTTTGAAATAGAATTTGAGGAGGTTTTTATTTATGCCAAAATATACGATTGTTGATAAGGAAACATGTATTGCATGTGGTGCGTGCGGTGCCGCAGCTCCGGATATTTATGACTACGATGAAGATGGCATTGCATACGTAACACTAGATGACAACCAAGGCATCGTGGAAGTGCCAGAAATTCTTATCGATGACATGATGGATGCATTCGAAGGCTGCCCAACGGAATCGATTAAGGTTGCAGACGAACCGTTTGATGGCGATCCAAATAAATTTGATTAATAAAAATACACCCTCTTGTATGCAAAATGCAAGAGGGTTTTTTATGGAAATGATCTGAATGAAGCCTCTATTGCCGTCCACTTAAGCAATAACGGATCGATTACCCGCTCCTGCACAAAAACAAGATCATCCAATCATGTTTTGCTGAAATCCACCGTCATATTTTAATGAGATTTTGTCGACTGTTGAAAAATTTGTTGATCGAAAGAACGAAACATTGAGTTATATTTACATAGTTGCTATACTTCTACCATCTATTCTATAATAGAAACACATACATACATATAAAGGGAGGAAAATGTTGTGGCATTTGAAAATAAAGTTGTCGAAGCATTTATCGAAATTCCGACAGGAAGCCAAAACAAGTACGAATTTGACAAAGAACGGGGCATTTTCAAACTAGACCGCGTCTTATACTCTCCAATGTTTTATCCGGCAGAATATGGATATTTGCAAAACACGCTCGCTTTAGACGGCGACCCGCTTGACATTTTAGTCATCACCACAAATCCAACGTTCCCTGGCTGTGTGATCGACACACGTGTCATCGGTTATTTAAATATGATTGACAGCGGTGAAGAGGATGCGAAATTAATCGGTGTTCCTGTCGAAGATCCGCGTTTCGATGAAGTACGCAGCATCGAAGATCTTCCGCAGCATAAATTAAAAGAAATCGCCCATTTCTTCGAACGCTATAAAGACTTGGAAGGGAAACGGACGGAAATCGGCTCGTGGGAAGGTCCAGAAGCTGCCGCTAAACTAATTGATGAATGCATCGCTCGCTACAACGAACAAAAAAATAAATAACAGAAAAGACGCCCAAGTGAACGGTTGACGACTTGGGCGTTTCTTATTCAGGAAAATCCGAACATTTCATAATAAAAACGTTTACATTGGTATGACTTCTTATCATATCATTGACAGATGGTAATTTATTATGTTAAATTATCAGAAATTTAAAATCCTTGAAAAAAGAAAGGAGCTCACCACCGTGTTTCGCATTTTAGTTTCCGACGCAATTAGCGAAGAAGGATTAGCCCCACTACGAAAATCCGAACAAATTGAAATCGTACAAAAAAAGGTAACAGAAGTAGAAGAACAACTTCATGAATTTGACGCCTTGCTTGTTCGCAGCGCTACGAAAGTGACAGAAGAACTCCTTTCCAAAATGCCAAATTTAAAAATCATCGGGCGCGCTGGTGTGGGAGTTGACAATATTGATGTGGAAGCAGCAACGAAGCGCGGGATTGTCGTTATTAATGCTCCAAACGGAAATACGATTTCTGCTGCTGAACACACATTTGCTATGATGGCTGCGCTTGTGCGCCATATTCCGCAAGCACATGTTTCTGTGAAATCCCGGGAGTGGAATCGTTCCGCGTTCGTTGGAACAGAGTTGCAAGGAAAACATTTAGGAATTATCGGATTTGGCCGCATCGGATCCGAAGTAGCCAAACGCGCGCGCGCATTCGGCATGACGGTTCACGTATATGATCCATTTTTAACAAAAGAACGGGCGGAAAAACTTGGTGTATCGATCCATACACTTGATGAAGTGCTTGCTTGCTCTGATATTATTACCGTACACACCCCATTAACTAAAGAAACAAAGGGGCTTCTTGGCGAAAAAAATTTGGCCAAAACGAAAAAGGGCGTATACCTTATCAACTGTGCCCGCGGCGGTATTATTGACGAACAAGCATTAATTCCATTTCTTCAAAGCGGCCATGTTGCAGGGGTAGCTCTCGACGTATTCGAACAAGAACCGCCAGGCGATCATCCGCTTTTTGCGTTTGATAATGTGATTGTCACCCCTCACCTTGGTGCTTCGACTATAGAGGCGCAGCTCAATGTTGCTACACAAGTTGCCGAGGAAATATTACACTTTTTAGAAGGAAAACCAGTTACATCATCTATTAATCTACCAACATTGTCTAAAGACGTATATGAAAAAATTCAAGCATTCTACAATTTAGCGAAAAAAATGGGCACGATCGCATCACAATATATGAATATTCCTGTCCAAGAACTATCCGTAACCTATGCGGGAACGGTTGCCGATTTAGAAACAACATATATCACTCGCAGCTTGCTCGCTGGATTTTTACGGCCGCGCGTCGCTTCGACGGTTAACGAAGTGAATGCCGCCATGATCGCAAAAGAACGCGGCATTACGTATGGAGAAAAATTTTCCGATGAAACATATGGTTACGCAAATTGCATTTCCCTTACCGTACACGGGGAAAACAGAACGTTTACGATTAAAGGCTCGCACATTCCAAACTATGGAGACCGCATCGTTCACTTCGATGGATTTACGATTGATTTTGCACCAGATGGACATCTTCTTTACATCCAGCATCAAGACCGACCAGGAATGATCGGAAAGGTCGGAAACGTCCTCGGCGAACATCAAGTAAATATCGCTACAATGCAAGTCGGACGCGAGCAGGCAGGTGGAAAGGCAATTATGATGCTTTCGTTAGATAAACCGATTGATGACGCTTTACTTCAGAAATTAGCTGAAATTGAAGATATTGAAACGGTAAAAAGATTAGAAGTTTCATAAGCAAAAAAGGAATGGGAATTTCCCATTCCTTTTTCCGTTGCTTTTCTCTTATCCAAGCGGCACCGCTTTACGCTCCCCTTTTTGAAACGTCATCAGCTCCGTATAGCCGACGCTTTTCGCCAGCGCAATCGCCTTGTCGTAATCCGCCCCCACGTGCTCTGGAACGTGCGCATCAGACGAAAGCACAATCGGAATTCCCTTATCATAGCACATTTGCAACAGCCGCTTATCCGGATATAGCTCACCGACTGGCTTGCGGAGTCCAGCAGTGCTGATTTCCACACATGTTTTGGAATTCGCAAGCGCTGTTGTGGCACGATCATATTGCTCTAATAAAAATTCCTCATCCTCCGGAACATATTTAAATATTTTGACCAGATCTATATGACCGATAATATCAAATAAGTTCGACTCGGCTAAAGTAACGACTTGGTCAAAATATTTGCGATATGTATCGTACAAATCCCGGCGTTCCCATTCCTTTCGATATTCCGCTAAGTCAATGCCGAAATCATCGATCCAGTGAATGGAACCGATGACATAATCAAACTCATATGATCGAATAAACGCCGCCATCTCTTCATGTTTTCCTGGCGTATAATCCATTTCGATAGACATTTTTACATCAATTCCGGCATCCCACGCCTCATGGAAAAGACGGACATAATCTGCCATATCATAATAGCGACGTTCGTCTACCCATGGATTCGATAAAATATTTTTCGTTTGATAAAAATGATAGGCATGTTCGGATATACCGAAATGTTGAATTCCTTTCCGCGCCGCTTCATCGGTAAATTGCCGCAAATAGTCCAATGTCAGCGTTCCGCGTTCTAGATGGTTATGGTAGTCTGTTAACATTCACAAATCGCCTCCCACTATGTTTCTATCATTATATCGTATGAAAATGCGAGAGGACAACGATTTTCACGAATTTTCGAAACGTTAACCAGTTAACCCTACCATAAATAATAACCGAATGCAAACGGCCATTCCCGCCACTACAAGCAATCGTCTCACCACATCACCCATCGTCGCTCATCCCTCCTTGTTATTTTTACACCATATAGTATTATGTCAAAAAAAAAACAAATAGAACTTCATTGACATTAAAAAATACTGCCCTCCCTTATCTTGTATGCAAAGTCGCCATCATCGGATTTGGGCCAACGGGTACATCAATCTTCTTGCCAAATATATATGGACCGATCTGTTTTACATTTCCCCCCATAAACGTCACCGAGCGAAAACCAAACTCCTTAGCGGTAAGTAAAATTGCTTCCACCATCCAGCATAACGATGGCGATACATCAAGCTTTGAATCCTCAGTAAATTGAACAACGACGTGATCCTGTTGCACATCTACTTTCTCAATTTGCACTCCCCGCGGAATCGTTGATCGCAGTGATGCACTAGCATCTTTTTGCATTTGTCTTAACGCTTTGTGAAATGTTGGGAAATGTTGGGGGGACGGAACGAGATATACAGGATGCGACGAACTGAGCTGATATAAATAATACGCCCGCTTCTTTTTTGGAATTTCCATCGATTCTATATATCCTTTATGACTTAGTTTCATCCCTTCTTTATTTCCCGTAAAAAAGCGAATTTTCTTGCCACCCATCCATCGAATGGTTTCTTCAATACTGGATAAAAACAGCGACTCACTCACTCTTCCTTCCAAAAAAACCGGATGTTGTTTCGAAACATAAACAAGCCAAACTCGTTTGCTTTCACGAGAAGGCACCATCGTTACCCCATTAAGCAAATGTTTCGAGACTCCCCATTTTTGTTCATCAATTTGTGTTTTGGCCGTTTCTAGCTGCCGTTTTACCGACTCATGCTTTGGGACTGGCACGCTAATCGGAATCACGATTTGAGACTGCTGGTCGGGAAGCCCTAGTACAGCAACATCTTGATCATTCAAAGCTTCTTTTGTAACAATGTGCGATGGAAACTCGCTGTATTGGTTTGCTGACAAAAGCGGTTGACTCATATTGGAACGCTGATCAGCTTGCAACGTAATGACAGATTTATCCGATTTTTCTTCTGTCTGTTTGGTAAACGGGAGGCTGTGCACACTAATGACAACAACGATCATGACTGCAACGATCGAAGCAAACGATGGAAGAAACCACGCTTTCAAACGTGCTGTTTTTCTTGCTTTCATCAATTGTCGGTACACTTCTTCTTTCGAACGATGATCTTTGATCATCGGCATTTGTTGCAACGTATATTGGAGGCATTCGTCATTCCACCGAAATTTTTTCATGTTGTTTTCCTCCTTTCGCCGCTTCTTCCTCCATATACTTTTTTAATACTTTTAATGCCCGGTGTTGCGTTGTTTTTACTTTGCTTTCCGTCCATCCTAACGTTTCTGCTGTTTCTGCGATCGATAGTGACTGAATAAAGCGGAGTACAATGACAAGTTGCTGATCAATGGTACAACGCTCTAAACAACGGTACATCCGTTGAATTTCTTCTTTTTGAATCGCAATTTCCTCCGGGAGTGGATGCATATCACAAAGCTGATCATCGTTCCAATCGAATTTTTCTGACACTCTCCGCCGCCAGCTTTTTTGTTTGCGAAAAAAATCGATTGCCACATGGCGAGCAATCGATAGCAGCCACGTTTTTTCGCTGCTTTCCCCCTTAAATCGCTTATACGAACGCAATACTTTTATGTATACTTCTTGAACGAGATCTTCTGCCTGTTCTCGATTTCGTACCATATAAAATAAAAAATTAAAAATGTCATCATGATACTTTTCGTACAACTCCTCAAAAACGGAGTCCATCCTTTCTCCTCCCATTCTACTACATCTGTCGATAGAACAATCGTTTCGTTACAACTATCATAAAGTTTCTTCGCAAAAAAAGGAAGAATATTTACGGAATATTCTTCCCTTTCATCTCTACTAATCTATAAGCGCAATTCGATCGAAAAAAAATAAATCTTTTACCATCTTCTTTATTTCTTCTTCCATATGAGGATCATAGCTTATTAATACAGAAGTAGCCGGACCGGATGAAGCAAAAAGCGGCAACGAGCAGGAACAAGAGAAAGAGGAAAGACCGTTGTCCTGAAGCAACTGTTGCAATTCATAATAAATTCCTTTTGAACCAACCGGGACAATTTCATAAACATACGTTTGTCTCAATAGTGCTTGAAATAACGAAAGAGAAAGCATACGTTCCTTACGCTTCAATACTTCATCTCCAACAAGCGGCTCGCCGATTACCGCAAATTTTGCATCTTTTGGTGTTATTCCGACCCGTTTTCGCTCTGTTTGTACCGTACCGACAACCACTATTCCAACAGCGGACTGCAACGTTGGAAAATTCGTTTCACTGCTCCCGATGACCGGAATGTCTATATGCAATTCTTGACACGTCCTGCGGATGCCATTGCAAAGTGTTTCCCACGCTTCATCATGCACAAAATTTTGCAGTACCACGGCATGCGGCTTCGCTCCAACACTCAATACTTCCATGAATGCAACGCGCGCAGCAAAATACGAAACGACATCATATGGAGCGTGTACAACATCCTTCTCTTTCTCTCCAATTGCTGCCGAACCATCCGCCGCAACCACTAACTCTATGCCATCATAAAAAGGTATAAACAATACATCACGCACGTGGCATCTTCTCCGATTCCATGATTGTCCATCTCCAAAGCACCGGAATAACGAGTGAGGAAACGATGATGTTTGCAAGTGTTGCAATAGCCAAAGAAGGAATAATCGCTAAAACAAACACTTTACCCATCACCGATAAACTAATCAACACAATTGTCGCGGCAAATTGTTTCCGGCTTCCTATCATTTTTTCCCCTCCTTATCCCGAAACACGATCGCGCTCCGTTCATATTCGACGTCTTTTACTCCCAAACGCGCGTTAATGACGCGGGCGACAGCAAAAAAGTAATCAGATAAACGATTCACGTATTGCAATACAATTTTATTAATCGGCTCCTCTTTGCTTAATGACACGATGCACCGTTCTGCTCTTCTTGTTACCGTGCGGGCGACATGAAGCGCCGCCGCAGCTTTAGAGCCGCCAGGCAAAATAAATTTTTCAAGCGGCGGAGCTTCTTTCACATATTCATCGATGCGCGTTTCCAAAAATGTCACCATATCTGCCGTTACTTTGTACGGAATCTTCCCATTCACAATGGCCAAGTCGCCGCCGCAATCAAATAATTCATGTTGAATTTTTTGCAATTCAGCGTAAATGTCTTGAAACTTCTCATCATTTAACAGCGTCATCGCCTGCCCGACAAATGAATTTACTTCATCTAGCGTCCCGTACGCCTCCACACGCAGATGATCTTTATCGACACGTCCGCCGATTAAACTCGTTTTTCCTTTGTCACCTGTTCTCGTATATAGTCTCATATCGTTTCTCCCCCTTATTTCATTCGTTCTGCTAATCCGCACCAAACACGATCGACGCGGTCGCAAAGCTGAACCAATTGCTGGTAACACCAGCCGGTTACATCGCGCCATAATCGTTCTTCTTTTTCCACCGGGACAACCCCCTGCGTAATGTCGGAACCAATCCACACAACCGTTCGTCCAGAACTTTGTCGTTCCCACTCATGCCATATTTGAAACATGCGTTTCCAATAAGCTGAATCTGGAATACACCGAATCGCTGCCTCCAATCCTTCCATCACAACGATTCGTTCGAGTATATTCGCATCTGGCTCGCCATATTCGCATTCATATCCGTTATACCAAACGACATCTTTCCGTTCTGTTATTCGGTAGTAAGTGCACGCCCATTTTCGTTTTCCTTGAAAAGCACCTCCGACAATGAAATGCATCGTTTTTTCTCCTTCCACCTCTCGAGCGTCGATTGCAGTGTATACCCGCCGCCAAATGGCACCGCCCATTCCCAAAACGACCGTTCTTGCGGAGCGTAGCGCTCCAATACGTAACGAATCGGGCCGCCATGCGTGGCGACGGCGACATGTTTCGCATTTGTTTTCTCGGCAAGTATGATCGTTTGTTCCAACGCTTGCTCCACTCTTGTTTGAAATTGTTGATAGCCTTCCCCGTTGGGAGGAACAGTCGAAAGCGGGGAATTCAACCATTTTTGATACTCTTTTATTTCTTTCAACTCCAAAAACGTTTTTCCTTCCCAGTCGCCAAAATGCATTTCCCGCCATTGCGCCATTTCGAATTTCGCGCCGGAATAACTTCGAAACAACAGCTCACACGTTTGCCGGCACCGCAGCAAATCGCTTGATACAAGCAAATCAACAGGCGCAAAAAGCTGCAAGTCTGCTTTAAGAAGCCGCGCTTTTTCTTGCTCTGCAAGCGGTACATCCGTATGCCCGATATATCGTCTTGCTTCATTTTCCGGCGTCATACCATGACGTATGAACGTAATAGCCAAATCATACACCATAGCCACGTCTCCACTCCTTCGACAAACGCCCCAAGCGCATCACCGGTAATGCCGCCAAATTGTTTTTCAAAAAACAAACGTGCAACGAAAACAGCAAATATTGTCCCACACGCTAAAAATATAACGGTTTTCCAAACAGAAAAATGGATGGCGCATAAACACGCGAGCAAACAGTTGCCAATAATCATTGCAACATGCGCATCGTAACGATCGGCATGTTCCCGAAAAGCAGCGGCCATGCCAGTTTGTTTTGCTGGTTTTCCATAAATAAGCAGCCATGCCATCGCCGTTCTCGACAACACCGGAATAACGGCAATAAGGAATATATCAAAATCGGAACATATTGTTTCAAACATAAATAAAAAGCGAAATGAAAGCAAAAACAAAATCGATAATACCGCAAACGCTCCAACACGCGAATCGCTCATGATTTCTTGACGCCGCTTTACATCCCGATACGAAAAAAACGCATCGCTTACATCCATCCAACCGTCCGCGTGCAATCCGCCTGCAATCCAAATAGATAGCCACATGAGGGAAAGCGCAAGAAACAATGGCGAAAGAGAAGAAAACGAAGAAAACATGAAATACGTAACTGCTTCGATAACGCCAATCAGCGCACCGACAAGCGGAAATGCGCGGACAGACCAGCGTGCCGTGGCATCGTTCCAATCAATCTGCTTCCGAATAGGAATCACCGTTAAAAATTGAACAGACAATAAAAACCCGCTCCAAACCGCTTTCATGACAATGATTCTCCTTTTTTCACAACAGCTATGCCATTCTGCGCCAAAATGGCGATTTGAGCGTTTGCGACAATTTGTTGATGAAGCCACCCAAGCGTTTTCATAAAATGATATGTCCCTAAATCATCCGGGACTCCTCCAGAAAATAATTCATTCGAGACAATGATTAACGCCTTGCACGCTTTTTCTAATTGCTGTAACACAATCCACATTTGTCTTGCCTTATGAAAACAGTTTGCTTCCTTTTGCCAGCTTTCATCAGCAAACAATTCGTTAGCAAGCCAGTTCGTTATACAATCAAGCAAAACAACGTCGCTTTTTGTAAAAACAGGAATCAGTTTATCAAGCCGCACCGACTGTTCCCATGTGATCCACTTCATCGGTTGTTTTTTTCGCCGCTTTTGGTGATGATCAATCCGCTGTTTCATTTCGTCATCAGACGCTCGTGCCGTTGCGATATAGTGTAAAGAACTTTCTGGAGTTGCCAGCTTTTGTACATAAGTTTCAGCAATTCGGCTTTTTCCGCTTCGGACACCCCCGCTAATAAACACGATCATTGCGCCCACCGCCTCAGCACATGCAGCAATTGATCGTTTTCTTCCTCCGTCTTCACCGCTAAACGCAAATAATGGCCGTCAAGGCCGCGGAAATTCATCGTATGGCGCGGCACAATCCCTTTTTGTAATAAATGATAAAGCAGCGCTTCTGTGGAACGGTTTGGCAACCGTAATAAATAAAAATTAACGACCGATGGCGAAACATAATACCCATATTCGCTTAATATCGTCGTTATTCGCTCCCGTTCACTGGCAATCATCCGCTTTGTTTGTGCGACAAACTCGTTCATCGGCAAAAAATGCAACGCCAGCTGCTGGGCAAGTCTACTTACGCTCCATGGCGGCTGCAATGCTTTTACTTGCGCAATGACTTCCTTATTGGCAGCCATATAGCCGATACGCGCCCCGGCTAAATGATGGATTTTCGTTAATGAACGCAAAACGATCAGATGGGAAAAGTCGTTCACCCACTGCAATGCGGTAAAGCCATCGATCCAAAAATGATAAAACGCTTCATCGATGACAACAAATGTCTCTGCCTTCTCCGCTGCCACAAGCAACGCATATAGATCTTCTTCCGTCATCACCGTTCCGGTTGGATTGTTTGGATGGCATAAAAAGAAAGCATCAACATCCCCTAATAACGTTGTTAACTCACTTAGATTATATTTCCAGTTGCTTTCCTCATTCGAGACAATCGAAACGATCTTACAATGGTGAGCCTCACAAGCGCAGCGATATTCAGAAAACGTCGGTTCCGCAATTCCAATTCGTTTCCGTGAAAATAATTGTCCTAGCAAATGAATGCATTCCGAAGCGCCGTTGGAAATCAGCACTTGCTCCGGTGCGATTCCTTCGATACGCGCAAGTAAATCAACTAATAAAGAAGCATCCGGGTCTGGATATTCCATCGCCCAACCGCAAAAATCAGCTTGTTTCGGCCAAAGCGACAGCGGCAATACATATGGATTTGTGTTGACACTAAAATCAACGTAAGTTTCTGGAATTGGAATCCCAAGATGCTCATATAATTGGCGGGGATTTGCTCCATGTGCTGGCAAATTCAATCAATATCCCTCCTATGAACAGCAATATCGCAAACGATAAAACCGTAACGAGCATAATCCGCACTGCATGGCGAATATGTTCTTTTTTTAGCGGAACGAGCGGATCGCCGATCGTCGGCCGGTGCGAAACGATTCCGTTATATGTGTTCGTTCCGCCAAGCTGCACGCCTAAAAGCGCCGCCATCGCCGATTCTAGCCATCCGCTGTTTGGACTTGGATGTTTGCGAGCGTCGCGAAAAAGCACCCGCAAGCAATGACGAAGTCGCTTTCCGCTATGGATAAATATCATCACCATCGCCGTAAGACGAGCAGGCACATAATTGACCACATCATCCAAACGCGCTGACGCCCAACCGAATTCGCGATACGCCTCATTTTTATAGCCGAGCATCGAATCACACGTATTTACGGCCCGATAAAAAAGCGCCAATGGAGCCCCGCCGATGAAAGCGTAAAACAACGGCGCGGTAATTCCATCGCTCGTATTTTCCGCCACCGTTTCTACACAAGCGCGCACAATTTCCGGTTCGTCAAGATTTTCTGTATCCCGGCCGACAATCATGCTTAATTCGCGGCGGGCCTTTTCGATTTTTCCTTGTTCTAAAGGAATAAGCACATTCCAGGCAGCTTCTTGTAAACTTTTTGTCGCAATCGTCGTAAAAATAAGGACCGCTTCCATCATAACGCCAAATATCCATGAAAGAGAATAACTGATATATACAACAAGAGACGCCAGGCAGTAAACCATTCCTGCTACGGCCGCGACGGTAATAATCCCTTTCATGCGCCGATATCGCCCTTGATTAAGCCGTTTGTCGAAAAAGGAAATGAATGATCCGATTCCACGCACGGGGTGCGGAAGCCAACGAGGATCGCCAAACAACCAATCCAACACAAGCGCCAGAGCAATCGCCAAAAGATGACTCACAATGATTCCCTCCGCTGTTTATAACGGCGAAGGGCTTCCTTTGTCGCTTCATAAACGGTTCGCCCGATCGCTTTTCCAATCGGTGTGATCGTTCCAGCATAAGGAAACGTTGCTCCCGTTTGTGTCGCGGCAATCGCGATGCAATCCGTCGATGTTCCTGTTGCATAGGTGCTTGTTTCAGGATCGACAATTTTTTCATCGTATAATGCTTTTGTTTTTGCTTCCGTCGCCGTCATTAAAGCCTGCACATAAGCGGCATCCGTCAACGTTCCGTCGATAAATACCATAATGTTAATCGTGCCGACTTTTTGGCTTAATTCCTCTCGTTTCCACGCTTGTGCGGCATCAACGGCATTTCCTACTCCAGCGGTAACAACGGTCCATACAGAAAACGCATCATGTTTCTCATACATGCAGACGGCATCTTCGACAGAAACAGCGGTCATCATTCCAATCGTTTTTTGGACGGGAAAGCCGCGGCGCCGTAAATAATGTTTCATTTCCGTTTCCGCATCTTCGCAATCATAATCTTTTGAAACTTGACGATTGACAAAATGAGTCGCCCATTGAAAGCCTGATCCGACAAGCGCGGAAGATAACACCTTAAGCGGCTCGGTTGCGGTTACAACGACGCAGTCCTCCAACATTGTCCACGCGAATCGTTCGCGCAGTTCGTTATGTTGTAATATCGGAAATTTCCATTCCCGTAAAAACGCCATAAGCGGTTTAGAGACGGTCGGATGTGCTTGCCTGCTTACGGACGCGTGAAATACAGAACGGAAAATCTCAGGTTCCATCAGCTCTTCCGGCGTCCCTAGCGCGACTACCTCCCCGTTTTTTAACATTAAAAGCCTGTCACAATATAAACTAGCGATGTTAATATCATGAAAAATCGCAATAACCGTTAACGCTTTTTCCTTCGCCGAGCGGACAAGCTGGTCCAATAGCTTCATTTGCTGGGTAATGTCCATATGATTGGTCGGTTCGTCTAGCAATAAAAGCTGAGGCTGCTGCGCAAGCGCTCTTGCTAAATAAACGCGCTGACGTTCTCCCCCACTCAAACGGTCAATCCCTTCTTCTGCTTTTTCCATTAGCCCAACTTCTTCGATTGCTGTTTTCACCGCTTGTTCATCTTCTTCCGTCCATGTCGGAAATAGACCGCTTTGATGGGCATATCTTCCAAGTTCCACTGTTTCTTTTACCGTATATCCGAATGCCGCATCAACCGTTTGCGGAAGCACCGCGGCAAAACGAGCCCATTCTTTTTGCGAAAAAGAACGAAGCGGCCGGCCGTTTACTGTTATGCTTCCGTTTTGTAATAACAACTCCTTGCTTAACAGTTTCAATAAGGTCGTTTTCCCGCTCCCATTTGGCCCTAAAATCCCAAATACTTCTCCCTTTGCTACGGTAAACGTTACATCATGAAGCACTTGTTTACGATGATAGTGGTAAGAAACATGGTTTACTTCAAGCACATTCATCACGTCTTTCTTCGCATTCTTCGAAAAAATAGTAGTGCAAATAAAGGTGCGCCAATCAATGAGGTAATTACGCCGATTGGCAATTCTCTCGGCGAAATAATCGTGCGTGCCAATAAATCAGTAAGAACGAGAAAGGCACCGCCATACAATAGGGAAAGCGGCAACAGAAGACGATGGTTCGGACCACAGACGAGGCGAACCATATGTGGAACGACCAATCCGACAAAACCGATCGTTCCGGAAACAGACACCGCCGCGCCGGTTAGCAACGAAGCACCGGTTAAAATCATCACTTTTCGCTTCAACACATCGACCCCGATATGCATAGCGGCCGACTCCCCAAACGCAAAAGCGTTCAGTTCGCGCGCATTAAAAAGCAGCATGATCACTCCGATGAGAAAAAACGGAAGCATCATCATCGTATATTTCCAGCCGCGCATCGCTACGCTCCCCATCAGCCATGCAATAATTTGCCGCAATTCTTCTCCGGTTAGCGCAATCATTAAGGAAATAAGCGCGCTGAAAAACGCCCCGAACATAATTCCAACTAAGATGATGGTCTCTACGGACATTTTTCGCTCCACCGCTCGTGTAAATAAAAGAACAAGCACGAGCGTCACAAGGCCAAATATAATGCTGACAATAGGAAGCGTAAATGTACCAAATAACGGCAATTGAATACCGAAGAAAATGACAAAAACAGCACCAACGGAAGCACCTGACGACACGCCGAGCGTATACGGATCGGCAAGCGCATTTTTTAACAGCCCTTGAAACGCAGCTCCCGCGACCGCCAGCGACGCCCCGACAAGAAACGCAAGCACAACGCGTGGAAGGCGGATCGCCATCACGATTTGCACGAGATCATCGGGAACATCGCCGGGCAACGGCAACCCAAACGAGATCGAAAAAATAATCTTGATAATAGTAGAAAAGGGAATCGATAGAGAACCTATCGATATCCCCAGCAAGAGCGAAGTAATAACGACCGTTATTGCAACTGCATACATCCATATATTACTTAAAAATATCCGGGTAAATTGTTTTTGCAAGTTCCTCTACTCCTTCGATCAAACGTGGACCTGGACGGCTTACTAAGTCTGTATTTACATCATACACCCGTTTGTTTTTCACCGCCGGGACATCTTTCCAAGCAGGACGGTCCAACACTTGCTTCGCTCCGCCGTATGTTGTAATAATGACATCCGGCTTGTACGCGACCGCTTTTTCTTCCGTAACCATCGGCCACCCTTCTAAATCACCGGCGACATTTTTCGCGGAGATCGCCTGGAGCATCTCATCAATAAACGTTCCTTTTCCAGCAGTATAAATTTCTGGAGCTGGTGATATTTCGACCCATACTTTTGCTTGATCTTCCTCTTTAATTTGCTTTGCTTTTTCTTTTATAGCTTCTAATTTTGTTTTCATATTTTGGATGATTTCTTGTGCTTTGTCCGCAGTTCCTGTCGCTTTGCCAATTAATTCGATTGAATGATATACATCATCAAACGTTTTCGCGTCATAGACAACCAATACAGCAATACCCGCATCTCTTAATTGCTGAAGCCCATCTTTCGAGTTATGTGCGCTAGACGCATGGGCAAGTACTAAATCTGGCTTCAACGAAATAACTTTTTCTACATTAAACTCTAAGCCGCCTATTTTTTCCTTATTTTTTACATCTTCCGGATAGTTATCAAAATCGCTGACGCCAACGATTTTGTCTCCTAATCCCAACGCATAGGCAATCTCTGTGTTGCTCGGAATTAAGGAAACGATTTTTTTTGGCTCAGACTGTATCGTTACATCCTCGCCTAATCCATCTTTTACCGTTACCGGAAACGCCGCTTGTTCCGTTTTCGGTTCTTCTTTTTTTGCAGGCTCTTTGCTTGCGTTCTCTCCATTACATCCAAACAAGAAGCCAAATGTAAGGATGAATACGAGCAACATGACATACTGTTTCCATTTTTTCATTTTTTGTTCCCCCTTCTTTATGTAAAATAAAAAAACTCATTCCTAACTCGGAATGAGCGAGAAACGGCAATATGTATACACGAAGGCAGCCACCGTTGCCGTTTCCTCATCTCACCCCCCGAAGATAGGAAACTATAAGCGAACAAGGCAGGTCTACTGACTCATGCTTCATCCTACTCTGAACCTTCCCATACGGCAAACGGCGCTTGCCATTCCACCGTACAGTGGCGATTTCATTTCGTCAGCATTTACAGTTGCGGGGACAGTTCTGGACTTTCACCAGATTCCCTATTAAGCCATTAGGAGCGAATCGCTCCATTCGGCACCTTGCCGCTATTGTATAAAATTGTCGAACAATTGACAGTTATAATATTAAAGGAAGAAAGATCGTTTGGCAATAAAAAATTCAAAGTTTCATTGTTTTCAATTCATTAAAACCCCCGAACTTTTAGCGATTCGGGGGTTACAATGCAATTAATTATTAATATACCGTTCAAACACAAAGCCGAAGTCTTTCACCGTATATTTTGTTTTCGCGTCAACGAGCCATTGAAACGCAAGTTCATTCACCGCTTTGAAATCGGCAACGAAATTATTTGTGTCACTTTTCACTTGCCCGAATACGTTTGCCGTCAATTCCAAACTTTTATGCGCGTACTCGAGCTTCGTTTTGTTTTCATGGCAAAGCTCAGAGATGGCGAGCAGCGATTTATATAAATCTTTTAGTTCTTCTAAATGCTTTTTATGGACGTCAATCGAATAGGCATGGGCGCCGATTTTAAACTTAATCTCCACATCTAAATCGACCGTGCCTGCCGTTTCGAGCGACACATCGGAAATCGTATGTTTGTAATAATCATAGCGGCGCAACACGCGTTTTTTGCTTGTTGCGCTCGTGCCATCCAAATGAATAAGCGCTTTATTGGTAAAGCAATACTCATCCGACTTCGATTTAATTAAGAAATAAATCTTTTCCCCGTCTTCATGCATCACGTAATCATCGGCATCGACTTTATCATAGTTTTCCGGTTTAATAACCGAGCCGATATCGCTTAATCCAAGCACATCGGCAGCGACTTTTCCAAACATAGTATAGCTCCTCTCATTTTTCATGATTATTTGTTTTTTGCGAGAAACACCCATCGCAAATAATGGTCCCTTCTTGCTGAAGGAAAGCCTTAATTTCTACCATTCCTCTGTACACCGGATACCTCATGCGCACATAGATCGGTTCATTTTTTTCAATCGGCTTCCCGCAGACGGAACAAGTTGGAGACCGGGAAAACATGTGATTTTCCTCCTTTTTATTCTTATTAAAAATATACGTAACAAAAGAACCACAAGTTTCATTCATGGCATAAAAATGTCGTTCATTTTATCGCAGCGGCGATCTTGCCATGGGAATATACGTATGGCTTTTCGGATTTTTGGTTAGGCAGGCAAAATCAAAACCGAGCCGTTTTGCTCCAGCGTTCCATCTCAATCGTCAATTTGTAGCGGTCGCCACGGTAAACCGATTTGACGACTTCTAGAGGCCGTCCGTTATTTAAATAACTTCTGCGCTGCATGAGCAATACAGGCGCACCTTCCTTTATTTGCAACAGCTCCGCCTCCATCTTGCGGGCGACGGAAGCTTCAATTATTTGCACGCCCGATTGAATGGCCAACCCTAATTCTTTTTCAATAAAATCATAAACGGAACCGCTTACAATTTCGCGGGTTAACCGAGGAACAAGCATACATGGAATATATAATGTTTCGAGTGCCATCGGCAGCCCGTCGGCAAGACGAACGCGGCGGATTTCGTAAAGATCCGCTCCTTCGCGGACGTCGAGCAGCTGTGCTAACGACGTACTGGCAGGAACAATGTTGAAATCGAGCACATTTGTTCCAGGTTCCATGCCACGCGCGCGCATATCTTCCGAAAAACTTGTAAGCCCTTTCAGCGGCTGTTCGATTTTTGTCGCGGCAACAAATGTTCCTTTGCCGCGTTTTCTTACTAAATATCCATCATTCACTAAGTTATTGATCGCCTGTCGAACAGTCATTCGGCTAATATCGTATGTTTCTGCCAGTTCCCGCTCGGACGGAATCATTTCTCCCGGCTTGAGCTGCCCTTTTTCGATCATTTCTTTAATTCCTTGCTCTAATTGATAGTAGATAGGAAGCGGTGAGTTTTTGCTAATCATTTTGCATACACCTTTCGTTTTTCATCTGGTACAAGCGACAATGCATCTTGATCAGCAATTACCGTGACGTTCGGATGAGTATGAAGCACCGATGCCGGCACATCGGTAGTCACGGTTTCTTCGAACAGCTTCGCCATAATTGGCGCTTTCGCCGTTCCTGACGCTAATAGCAATATATGACGGCTTTTCATAATCGTTGCGATTCCCATTGTAATCGCTTGGCGCGGTACATCATCTAAAGATGGAAAAAAGCGGGCATTCGCTTGCCGTGTTGACGGCGCCAGCTCGACTACATGCGTCGGTGCCGAAAACGATGTCCCCGGCTCATTAAAACCGATATGTCCATTTCTTCCAATTCCTAACAGCTGTAAATCAATTCCTCCCAAACTTTCAATTAGCTGTTCATAGCGTCGACATTCCGCCTCCACATCATCGCTTGCTCCATTTGGAATATATGTTTGCGAAAGCGGGATATCGATATGGGAAAATAAATGTTGATTCATATAGTAACGATAGCTGTTCGGGTGATCGGGTGACAAACCAATATATTCATCTAAATTGACCGTACGAACGTTTCGATAAGATGTTCCATTTTGGCGATGATCCTCGACTAATTGTTTATATGTGCCAAGCATTGTCGATCCCGTAGCAAGACCAAGAACGGAATCAGGTTTTTCCTTTACCTGGGCAATAATGATGTCAGCCGCCTTTTGGCTCATCTCTTCGTAGTTGGCTGCTTCAATTAATTTCATCGTCCGATCCCCCTTTTTTATTTTGAATAGGCAAGTTTACCACGGCATATCGTCATCACAACATGATGCTGTTCGTCTAATACGACAAGATCAGCGTCTTTCCCGGCGCGGATGCTTCCTTTTTTGTCTGAAACGCCTAACTGCTTTGCCGGATTCCAGCTAGCCATGCGGATAATATCTTCCAGCGTACAGCCTGTAAAAGACATGATGTTTTTCACCGCATCGCCTAATTTTAAGATGCTTCCAGCCAATGTGCCATCTCGTAATGTTGCTTTTTCTCCTTGAACAATGACGTCTTGGCCACCAAGTTCATATATACCGGCGCCGAGACATTTCGCGCGCATCGCATCCGTAATTAATATGAGACCATCACAGCCTTTCATTTTGTACGCAAAGCGGACCATTTCCGGCGCAACATGAATTCCATCGACAATTAGTTCACATACAACTTCATCGTGCATAAGAACCGCTCCGGCAACTCCCGGCTCGCGATGATGAATACCGCGCATGCCGTTGAATAAATGAGTGGCGTGGGTCACTCCTGATTGAATGGCGGCGGTTACTTGTTCGTAAACCGCATCGGAATGACCGATCGAGGCGACGACACCAGTTTCTTTTAAGTATGCCGCAAGCGCCAATCCATTCTTTTCTTCCGGCGCCAGCGTGACAAGACGAATATGTCCATTCGCGATGTTCTGCCATTTTTGAAATAGTTCGATGTTTGGTTCAATAATATTTTTTGGATGCTGCGCTCCCGCTCGTTTTGGAGAAATAAATGGACCTTCTAGATGAATGCCAAGCACCTCTGCTTCTCCGGGTGGATTGCTGCTATATATATATTGCGAAACGTTTTGCAAAGCACGTTCAATATTCGCAATCGGTGCGGTCATCGTCGTCGCTAAAAAACTCGTTGTGCCTTCCTTTGGCAATGTTTTTGCCATTGTGCGCAACGCTTCGTCTGTCGCATCCATTACATCGGCTCCAGATGCCCCATGGATATGGACATCAATAAACCCTGGTACAACGGAGAAGCTTGGGTCAAGCTCTATCACCTCCGCTTCACTAGAAGCTGGGCATGAGGACATCGGCCCTACTTCAATCACTTTGTCTCCCTCTGTCAGCACATATCCTTGCTCGATTTTTCCTGTTTCCGCATATATGACCGCATTTTTAAGCAACCATCGTTTCACTGATTATTGCACCTTCTTTCTATATAATTATATTAACATCATATCATCTAGTTGTCTATACCACTCTATATTTTGTATCGTTCGAAATAAACGCATCATTACTCATTAGCTTCCCTATTCTTTTTCGCTCTGCCATCAAAAAAAACAGCCCCCGCTGCTTAGGCAAGGGGGCATATTATGTTTCATGCGGACCGTTTGGCAAATAAAACGTAAACGTCGTTCCTTCATGAAGCTTGCTATGAACGGAAATCGTCCCTTTATGGGCCTCAACGATATTTTTCGCAATGGCAAGGCCCAATCCCGTTCCCGAGCGGCCGCGCGTACGCGCCTTATCCGCTTTGTAGAAGCGTTCAAACACAAACGGCAAATCTTCTTCTGGGATGCCGGAGCCGGAATCTTGGACATGAATCGTGACGCCGTCTCCGCTTCGCTCAACAATGATCTTGACCATTCCGTTTTTATCCGTATGACGAATCGCATTATCAATTAAATTCGTCAAAACTTGCTCGATCCGGTCTGGATCCATCGTAATTTGGATATCCTCATTTTTAAACTCCGCCGACAAATCAATTTGTTTTTCTTTTGCTAGCCCTTGGAATTTGCGAATAATCCGCTCAATATACGGAACGAGCTGAACGGTTTCGTAATCTAATGTAATATGCCCCGCTTCCATGCGCGCCAAATCAAGCAAGTCATTGACAAGACGGCCTATGCGCAACGATTCGTCGTAAATCACTTTTGCCATTTCTTTCTTTTCTTCATCCGTTGCCGCAATATCATCAATAATCGCTTCGCTATACCCTTGAAGCATCGCAATCGGCGTGCGCAGCTCATGGGAAACGTTGGCGACAAAATCTTTGCGAAGTTTATCCAAGCGGCGTTCTTCCGTCATATCGCGCAGCACCGCTACCACACCGCGTACAGTCGTTTTGCTGTAAAGCGGCGTCATCAAAATCACCCATGTCCGTCCTTGTAGCGACAATTCAATCGATTGCTCTTTCTCCTCGCGGACAACACGAATAAATAACTCTTTTACTTGCGGCGGCAGCGGAGCCATCGTTTCCGCACCGTTTCCTTGCTCAAAATACCATGCTTGCAAAAACCGCTCCGCAGGCGGATTCGTAATTAATATTTCGCCATCGCGATTAAATGTAATAACTCCATCGGCCATGCTGCTTAAAATGCTTGCTAACTGCTCCTTTTCCTGATTTAGGGCATTAATATTAAACTGCAGCCGTCTGCCCATCTGATTAAACGCCATTGCCAAGCCGCCAATTTCATCATCCGTTAAAATTGGCACCTTTGTATCAAACTTGCCTCGCGCCACTTCAAACGCTGCTTGCCGCATTTTCCGCAATGGAGCGGTAATACGGGTCGATAAGAAAAAGGCAAAAAATGTTGTTAACACAATGGCGATAAATGCCGCAAGAAAAATTAACTTTTTCGTTTGCCTTGTTGTATCTTCAATTGCCTGCAATGATTGATAAATAAATACTCCGCCCCGATTTCCATTTGCCATTTCAAGCGGCACGCCAACAATAATCACATCACTGCTATATCGACTTCTGCCGGTTTGTACGTTTGGCAAATAGGTTTTCTTTTTTACGTTTTTTCCTTCTGTCAATACTTTTCGCAAATCTTTATCTTGCTTAATGAATGATAACGGCAGATCCCGCAATTCATCGTTTGTAGGAGAATACCAGTAATGCGATGAATCAACAAAAATAACAGCTTTAGACATATTACCGACAAGCGTCCATGCAATGGAACGGGCCAGTTCTTCGTCTTCGTAATCATGTATTACTTCCGATATTTTTGTTGCTAGCTGAGTTAATTCTTTTTCCGCTTCTTGTACATAATAATTTTCAAAAAATTTCAATAAGAGAATCGTAAGAACAAATAACACACACGAAACGAGCAATAATATAGTAACCCATAATTTCCCGACTACGCTGCGAAAAAGCCACATTAGTCATTCACTACCTCAAATTTATAGCCAACCCCCCAAACGGTTACGATCATCTTTGCCGCCGTTGGGGAGACTTTATTCAACTTTTCACGCAAACGTTTAATATGGGTATCTACCGTGCGCAAATCGCCAAAAAATTCGTAGTGCCATACTTCTTTCAATAGCTGTTCACGGTCAAATACTTTATCTGGAGATCTTGCCAAAAATAGAAGCAACTCGTATTCCTTCGGCGTTAAATTCACTTCCTGACCGTCAACCGTTACGCGATGGGCATCGTTATCAATTGTTAAATGCGGAAAAACGAGCACATCTTTTGCGGTCGTATCAGCAAGAACATACGCAGTATTCGCCGCACGCCGCAACAGCGCTTTTACGCGCAATACGACCTCGCGCGGGCTAAATGGCTTAACAATATAATCGTCTGTCCCTACTTCAAACCCTTGAACACGGTTTGATTCTTCCCCTTTTGCTGTCAGCATAATAATCGGGGTTGCTTTCTTTTCGCGAATTCCTTTACATACCTCAATACCGTCCCTCCCTGGCAGCATGAGGTCAAGCAAAATGACATCATAGTCATTTTCGAGCGCTTTTTCGAGCGCGTCATCGCCGTTATCAGCCTCATCAATGATATAGTTTTCGCGCTCTAAATACATTTTTAGTAAGCGCCGAATGCGTTCTTCATCATCTACTACTAAAATTTTGACTTGTTGATCTTTATCCATAGAACATCCTCCCTTGTTCACTATTGTACAAAAATTCATGACAATTATCTACTTCATTGTAAAATAAGGATGCCAAGCCTCGGGCATCCTTTTATTCCAGTCATGTTGTCATGTTCCGGCGTATGAATGCAGCCCGGCAATCACTAAGTTAACTGCGACTAAATTAAACATAATGATCGCAAAACCAATGACCGCAAGCCATGCCGATTTTTCACCGTGCCATCCTTTTGACAAACGAAGGTGCAAAAACGCGGCGTAAAATAACCATGTAATGAGCGCCCATACTTCTTTCGGGTCCCAGCCCCAAAATCGAGTCCACGCAATTTGCGCCCAGATCATCGCAAAAATGAGCGCTCCAAGTGTAAATACCGGAAACCCGATGGCGACAGCGCGATAACTGATTTCATCCGTTAAATCTAAGTTTACGTTTTTGACAAGCGGCTGCAAGGCAGCGGCGATCCGCTTCCGCAGCACGAGACGGAGCAATGCATATAAAATCGCGCCCCCGATTAGCGACCAAATCACCGTATTTAATTTTTTCGCATTGATAATTGCCGGCATATAAACCAGCGGCTCAAAACGATCGGCGCTTTCTTTCACTAGCTTTCCTTCATGCGGCCCGACTAATGCAGGCATATGATAAACGACTTCCGCCTGTTGCTTGTTTTTATCGATCCATGTAAATTTTGCTTCATAGTCCGCAAGGCTGAATGCTGTTGATACAAGCACAAAGCCGAGCGTCGTAATTAAGCAGAACATGACGACTTCCAGCCAAAATGTTCGCTTGCTTGGCTTGGACTGGTCCACGACACGGATTAAATAAATGAGACCGGCAACAAAGCTAACAGCCAAAATTGCTTCTCCCGCCGCGGCAGTGGTCACATGGATATGTAGCCAGTCGCTTTGCAATGCAGGAATCAGCGGCGTAATTTCGCGCGGAAACATGCTGGCGTAAGCGATCACCAATAAGGCGACTGGCAGTGCGAATAAGCCGAGAATGCTTATTTTATAAATAAAATAAATAATGATAAAGGCGGCGACAAGCATCATTCCAAAAAAGGTAGTAAACTCAAACAAATTGCTGACCGGGGCATGTCCCGCTGCAATCCACCGTGTAATAAAGTAGCCTAATTGAGACAGAAAACCGATAATCGTCGTGATAATTCCAAGTTGTGACCAGCGATTTTTTCCCGTTCGTTCCTTTCTTTTATCGCGAATCGCGCCGCCGAAAAAAAACGTTCCAATTAAGTAAAGAATAAAAGCAATATATAGTAACGTGCTACTGAGCTGCGCCATGCATTTGCCCTCCTTGTCCCGCTTTTGTCTCCTCATCCGCCTGATCGACCGGCATCGCTAATCCGGTTCCGTCAAGGATGCGGCGAATTTCATTTTTTAAACCAAACCAGTTTTTATTCGTATGTGCAGCAAGCCATACTTCGCCATTGACGCGCTGCAGCCAGATGCGGCGATGGTTCCAATACATTCCTTGGATGAGGCCAATCATAAAGATCGCTCCGCCAACGCCTAAAATCCAAAGCGTAAAGTCGCGGCGTACAGTAAGTCCTGATACGTTTCTCGTCTCTAATCCAGCAAACTTTATTTTATACTTGTTATCCCCGAACGGTTCAATCGTTTGCTGAATGGCCACAAAGCTTACTTCCCCTTTCGGCTTATCAGGGGTAAACATTTTAAACACGAACGCCGGATTGTTTGGAATTTTTGATTTTGTAGCCGGATTCCCTTCCTCATCAAAATAAAAATCAGGGAAATAGCTTAATAGTTCTACCCGATAACCGTTGCCAAGATCGTAGGAAGATTTCGGATTGTGCAAATCAATAACGACATTGCCAAACGATTTTCCCGACGTTTTATCCATTAATTGAAACGCCATTTTATACGGCTCGTTTTGTTTAAAATCGACTTGATATAGCGCGTAATGATCATATTTCAACGGTTCGTTGACACGTATCTTATACTCTTTTATTTTTTGCAGCTTCGGTTCTTCACCGGCGACAATAGGACCGACACGTTTGTAGAGTACAACGTTCGTTTGGTAATTTTTTGCTACCGTGCCGTTGCCGACGCGATCAATCGCCGCATTAAACACTTCATTTTCTTTTCCTTTTTCATATGTCTCATAAATAAACTTTTCGCTCTTTAAAAAGTATTTTCCTTGTGTACCGGGAATCTCTTTTGTTTCTCCTTCGCGAATCCACAGCACCTCATCGACATACATTCCCGGAACAAAGCGAAGCATCGCTCCAATTAAGAAAATAATTAATCCGATATGATTGACATAAGGGCCCCAGCGGGAAAAACGGCCTTTTTCTGCTAAAATATTGCCGTTTTCTTCACGGATATGGTAGTGGCGCTGCGCCAATTTTTCTTTCACGCGTTTTAGCACATCATCGGCATCATCGACTTTCGAAACACTAAATAACCGCTGCTTCCGCAAAAAGTTCGGATGTCTTGTGACGCCTTGTTTTTTCAACGCGCGATAAAGCGGAATCACACGGTCTAAACTGCAAATGACGAGCGATACGCCGATTGACGCAATTAAAAGCATATACCACCATGACTTATACAAGTTATTAAATCCGAGCTTATAATATAATTTTCCTGCCCATCCGTATTGGTCGGCATAATATTCAGCAGGGCTAACATTCGGCGGAATATACATTTCCTGTGGAAAAATCGTTCCGATCGCTGAGGCGATGAGTGTAATAACAATAAGCGCCACTCCGACCTTCACGGAAGAGAAAAACGCCCAAATTTTATCGATAATGGTCTTATTATATGTTTGGGAACGGCGCGCGCTCCCTTCATAGCGCATGTCCAAAAGTCGCTTCTCTGTATTTTCCTCAAGCGGTTTTCCGCATGATTCACAAAAAAAAGTCCCATGTGGATTAACATGACCGCATTCGCATTTTACATGTTCCATTGGCAAAACTCCTTACGGTTTAATGCTTTCCATGTACTGCTTTACCATTTCTTCCGTCATTGTTCCTGTGATGATTTTTTTGACTTTGCCGTTTTTGTCGATTAAAAAGGTTGCTGGCAATCGATCGACATCATATGCGTTCATGACTTGATCTTCACGGTCAATCATAATTGGAAACGTCAAACCAAATCGATCGGCGAATTTTTGCACGCTCAACTTCGGCTCGCCAACGTTGACCGCCAATACTTCGACCCCTTGCTTTTTATATACGCCATACTGGCTGTTGATGTACGGCATTTCCTTTTCGCACGGCTTACACCACGTTCCCCAAAAGTTTAAGAACACCCCTTTGCCGCGATAATCAGAAAGACGGTGTTCTTTTCCGCTTAAATCGGTCAAGACAAAATCCGGCGCCGTCGAACCAACTTTTACCCTTTCTTTTTCTGTAAAAAAGTTGGAATAAATCGTATATCCTACCGCCGCCAATAATAACAACAAAACAATTGTTCGCATGATAAGGCGTTGTTGTTTTTTCATATTTCTAACCCCTCGAAATCATAATATTCCATTTTCCATTATAACAGTGTTATTTATAGTGAAAATTCATATTATATGAAATTTATGTGACAATGTAAACGGTTATTTTCCACCGCCTGACAACGCAAGCGCGCGCAGCTGCTTTACTTCATGTGGTGTAAGTTTACGATATTCACCAGGGTTTAACCCTTTTAAATCGAGAAAAGCGTATCGCTCTCGCTTTAGTTTCATCACTTTGCATCCAATTGCTTCAAACATTCGGCGCACTTGGCGATTCCGTCCCTCATGGATGCGAATTTCAATAATGGCTGTTTGTTTTTGTTTATTGTGAGAAAGCAGTTTTACTTTTGCCGGCGCCGTCATGCCATCTTCGAGCATAATTCCTTTTTCAAGCTGTTTTAATTGCTCCCGTGTCGGAATCCCTTTCACTTTTGCGATATATACTTTCTCGATTTCGTAACGAGGATGCATTAATAAATTGGCAAAATCCCCATCGTTCGTAAGCAAAAGAATTCCGGACGTATCATAATCGAGACGGCCAATCGGGTAAATGCGTTTATCAACATCTTTAAAAAAATCGGTTACGACTTTCCGACCTTTATCGTCTTTTACGCTTGAAATGACCCCGCGCGGTTTATAAAAAAGATAATATACTGGCTCCTCTCTTTCTACCGGTATCCCATCTACTTCCACTTTATCCTGAGGACCTACTTTCACGCCAAGCTCGGTAACGACTTTCCCGTTTACCTTTACTTTTCCTTGCAATATGAGTTGTTCTGCTTTTCGTCTTGATGCGATGCCTGCATGAGCAATAACTTTTTGCAATCGTTCCATCACTGTTTCACCTCTTTCATCATCTTACTCTTTCGATCCAAAAGATACAAGCATGCTCTCTCACTATTTTTATCATACTCGCCCTTTTTCGACAAATACAAAAGTTATATCGATAGAAAACGACAAAAAAAGCCGCCTAATCATAGGCGAGCTATCTTCCAAAGACAAACAGCACAATAAAAAAGGAAACGATAAAGCTGAGAATATCTGCTAAAATCCCTACTTTGAGCGCATCTCCCATCTTTTTAATGCCGACGGCGCCAAAATAAACGGTTAAAACATACAACGTTGTTTCCGTGCTTCCTTGTATGGTGGATGCAAGCCTGCCAATAAACGAATCGGGACCATATGTAGCAATTAAATCGGTTGTCATCCCAAGCGCAGCGGTGCCGGAAATGGTGCGAATCATCGCCAGCGGCACCACTTCAGCCGGAAGACCGATCGCATCAGCAAGCGGTTTAATCCCGTTCATCATATAATCAAGCGCGCCAGACGCGCGGAAAATGGCAATCGAAACAAGCATGCCGACTAAATACGGAATAAGCGAAAAGGCAATCTGTATCCCTTCTTTTCCGCCTTCGACAAACGCTTCATAAGTCGGTACTTTTTTTACGGTTCCGTATAAAAGAATAAACGCAATGGTTACTGGAATAAGCCAAGTAGAAAGGAGTTGGATGAACGCCATTACCGCTTCCCGCCTTTCCGCATGCGTTTCCAATAATAATAACGGTCGATGAAAATCGCGCCAACCGTCGAAATGGTTGAAGCGACGAGTGTAGTCCCAATAATTTCTCCAGGCGATGCCGAATCATATGTCATGCGAATCGAAATGACCGTCGCTGGAATAAGGGTGATGCTTGATGTGTTAATTGCTAAAAACGTTACCATGGAACGACTTGCTTCGTCTTTATGGCCATTGAGCTTTTTCAATTCTTCCATCGCCTTAATCCCCATTGGAGTGGCGGCGTTGCCAAGCCCGAACATATTGGCAATCATGTTGGAGACGATATAGCCAAGCGCTGGATGGTTTGCTGGCACTTCCGGAAACAAACGGCGGACAAGCGGTTTGAAAAAAGTAGCAAGCCTCTCAAGAAGGCCGGCTTCCTCGGCAATTTTCATTAATCCAAGCCAAAACACTAATATGCTGATCATGCCGATGCTGATTGTGACCGCTTCTTTCGCGCTTTTAAAAATCGCTTCATTCACTTCATTCATCGTACCGTTTATCATCGCAAAAACAATTCCAATAATGGCCATCGCTACCCAAATAAGATTAACCATCGCTTCCCACACCTAAAAAATGAAATGCGTTCCAAATGGAATGGTTCGTTTCCTTGCTTACGCCCTTTTTATACAAAAGCGGAACTTCATCCACCGCTTGATCCCCTAAATACAGCACCGCTTTCCCAACGACGGTCGGAATGCCCCTTTCGTCTTTCTTCCAATCTTTTTTCGGACGAAGAAGATAAATTTTTACGTGCAGTTCTTTGATTTCTTCTTCCGTCACAGGATATCGCAAATCACGGCTTGCTTGTATGTTTTTTCTGTAAAAGGAATCACGAATTTTTTTCACCATTCGTTTTCGGTTTACTTTTGCAATCATATAATGGCCAAAGCCATATTCATACATGGCAATATGGTCATTCCAATCATCCGGTGCATCCAATGTTACCGCAATTAAATCCATTCCGCCTTTGGAAGCGGTAGTCACAAGTGTTCGCTTTGCCCGTTTTGTATAGCCGGTTTTTCCTCCGGTGCAATACTCATACAAACTAGTGAGCAGCTTATTTTTATTCCTCCATACCCGATCCCAATCTTCTCCGGGAGAAGCAGGAGCCCGGTATACTTCTGTTCCGGAAATTTTGCGAAACTCCTTATTTTTCATCGCATACCGCATAAGAAGCGCCATGTCATAGGCAGTGGAATAGTGATTTTCCGAATCGTCTAATCCGTGTGGATTGGCAAAATGGGTATTGCGCATGCCGATTTCCGCTGCTTTTTGGTTCATTAAAAAAACAAAGCCTTCCACGCTGCCACCCACATGTTCGGCAATCGCCACCGCCGCGTCATTTCCGGAACGCAGCATCGTCCCATAGACAAGATCGCGAAGCTTTATTTTTTCTCCTTCCTTTAAATAAATCGACGACCCTTCTGTATGAACAGCGCGGGCGCTTACCGTTACCGTGTCATCCATTTTGCCTGATTCGATCGCTAAAATCACCGTCATAATTTTGGTAATGCTTGCAATGCGCCGCTTCGTATGCGCGTCTTTTTCAAATAATATGCGTCCGGAATTCTGCTCCATCAAAATGGCGCTTTGTGCACTGACTCCGTTCATTGCCTTTGCCCGATCCGGAATACATGAAAAAAGCATCATCACCGCTGCGATGAACAGTGCAATTTGTTTCCGTATCTTCATGTAATCCCCATCCCTTTTGCTGTTTTGTACAAGTGTATGCGCCAAAAAATATAGATATGATTGTAAAATGTACAAGTTCATCAGCACAAACGTCATTTGCAAGTATACAAATCCGCCTTGTTAACGAACGAAAAACATGATAGCTTTCGCTTGTAGATGACGCTAACGCAAGAAAGACGAAGGATGCCCCTTCGCCTTTCATTAAAACGGTTTCCAGCGCAATTTTCTTGCCTGCTCAAACCGTTCTTCCACATCGCGCCAATGAACAACATTCCACCAGCTGTTAATATATGCTGCACGGTCGTTTTTATATTGTAAATAATAGGCATGCTCCCAAACGTCTATCACAAGAAGCGGAATCGTATCCCATTGCGTCATGAATTGATGCTTTTCCGTCTGTAAAATTTCTAAGCGGTGCGACCGCGGCGACCAAACGAGCAGCGCCCAGCCGACTCCTTCAACGCTTTTTGCCGCCTCGGTAAAATGACGCTTAAATCTTTCAAAACTTCCAAAATCTCGTTTTATTTGTTCTAGCAACTCACCGCGCGGTTGGCCGCCGCCTTTTGGATGCATATTATTCCAAAAAATCGTATGCAAATAATGTCCAGAACCGTGGAACGCCGCTTCCCGCTCCCAATGCTTCAACAGTTCATAGTCATTTGTTTCGCGCGCTTTTTTCATCATTTTTTCCGCTTTATTTAAGCCGTCCACATAGCTTTGATGGTGCTTTGTATGATGCAGCCGCATAATTTCTCTGGAAATATGTGGCTCAAGCGCATCGTAGCTGTATGGAAGCGGCGGAAGGACGTGTCTTCCTGCTGCCACATATGTTTGTTGTCTTTCTTCTGCCTCGCTTTCTTCTTCCTGTTCGCTGGCCGTTTGTTGTCTTTCTTCTGTGCCGCTTTCCCCCTGTCTGACGGCCGTTTGCTGTCTTTCTTCTATCCCGTTTTCCTCCTGTCCGATGGACGTTTGTTGTCTTTCTTCTATTTCTCTTTCCTCCTGTCTGATGGCCGACTGTCCATTTTGCTGAAACACCAGCGCTTTTTCATATACTTCGTCCACCATGCGCTGAAGTTCATAAATGGCGTCCTCTGTCCATGCGTCGCCATGATGTTCGATGTAGGAAAGCAATGAATCAACGCGGCAATCGCCGCCGTCCTCCCCCCGCTGAAGCAAAATTTGCTCGACTTGTTTTCCCCATTCTTTTACTTCCGCCACATATTGTTGAATTCGTTCTTGTTCATTCACTTAGAAATTCCTCCCTCTTTCTTTGTCATCATATCGTATGCCATCCGCCTAAAACTCGTTCTTGTCCGCACTCACCCATTTCCTTCACGTTCATACATATAAAATCGAGGTGAGGAACAAGTGAAAAAACATTGGAACAATATTTACGAACAAACGTATACGATTTCCCTGCTTTACATCGCTTTCACCGGGACATTCAATTAGAAATGGTTATTTTTCAATGTTTTTTGCGCGAATTGGAAGAAATGGAGCTAAACAAAGAAGTGCTTGGCGTCCTGACGCCGCTGATGGCGGACCATATGGCACGAAAAGAATGTTATTATTTGCAAAAACTAGCTGAAACGACGTATGAAGTAAAACCGCCTGCCTGTGACCCGACAAAACCAAGGACAGAATGATGAACATCAAAAAAGCTGCCCCAGATGTGGGACAGCTTGCGTTCAATTGGATTGTATCATTTTCGTCCGATAATCCGTTTCATAAAATTCCAGCTCTTCACGAATTGTCTGAAACTCGCTTTCAAGCGATAACAACAAAGCTTTCAACGAAGGCGGAGGGGTTTGACGAAACTTAATCGAGTTGCGTCCCGTATAAGCGGAACGGCTATCTTCATACCACGCATCGCTTTTTGGCGTAAAATATTCGGCAATACATAGATGATAGACACGATACAATGTCTTTTCCGCCGCCGCTTTACGAAATGGTTCATCATTTAATATGATACGGCACGCCTCAAGCCCCTCCTCGCAATATACAACGAGGCGGCGTAAATTCGAAAGCAATAATTCATAATAGGCTTTGTCGTCTCCTTCTTGTTCCGCCAATAGTTTGGTCAATGTTATTTCATTTAAATAATTGGAAATCGTCTGAACGGTTTTTTGCAAAAAGGCTTCTACTTGTTTCGTTTGATTCAAAACCATTGAGTTCCCCATATTCACAAGACCCCCATATCGGTTTTAAGATGGCTGGCGAATAAAAAGAAGCGGTGACGTTAAATGATATTCGCCATTTGTCTGCAATGATGCAAATATGTCTGGAAGCTTCGTAAATTCCATATGCGCAAAATAGCGGCGAAATTCTTCTTCCTCATTAATATATACTCGCTTACGGTGCCGGAAAGCCGGATTTTGCAATAAACATACGAAAGCAACGATATCGCGGAAATAGACGTCACGCCCTAAAACAGTAAAAATCGGATTTTGTTCATACGGCGTAAACGATGAAATAAATTCCTCAAAATAGCGCAAATATAGAACGTGAAGCGTTTTTTCAACCCCATCTTCGCGAAACGTTACTTCCGAGCGGCTGAAATAATCTTCAAACGTATTCGGCTTCGATTTTTCCAGCTCATATCCTTGCAAGCGGCAAATCCGCATACAACAAGCCCCCTTATCATGCCAAAAAACGAAAATATAAAGTTATTCCTATCTTATCATACTCATGTTGATTCGTTAAAATTTTCTTCAAATTTTTCGAAAAACAAATCAGCTTCTTTCTCCACCTCATCATCTCCCTGTAATTCCGGAAGCGGAGGCAGTTCCTCCAACGTTTTCAAACCGAAGTAGTCAAGAAACTCCTTCGTCGTGCCATATAAAATCGGGCGCCCCGTTCCTTCCGCACGCCCGACTTCCTTTATAAGCGCTTTGGCAATTAGCGTTTGTATCGGTTTATCGCTTTTCACCCCTCGAATTTCTTCAATTTCCGCTCTTGTAATCGGTTGGCGGTAAGCGATAATCGCCAATGTTTCTAACGCCGCTTGCGACAACGAAGTCGAACTTGGCGATTCAACAAGCTTTTTTAAATATGGGGCATGTTCTTTTTTTGTCGCCAGTTGAAATACTCCTGCTAATTCAATAAGCTGAATGCCGCGCTTTTGCTGTTCATACTCCTCTTTCAGCATATGAATGATCGCCTGTGCTTGTTCTTCTTCAATTTCTAAGACGGCGGCAATTTGCTGAAGCGACAATCCCTCATCACCTGCAGCAAATAGCAGTCCTTCGACAATCGCTTTATATTCATTCATCTCCATGTTGTTCCATCCTTTCGTTGCTAGAGATGAAAATATCGGCAAAATTTCGCTCTTGCTCAATAATAATCGCATTTTTTTTCATTAATTCTAAAATCGCTAAAAATGTCACCACAATGTGTCCACGGTCATAATATGGAAATAAATCATAAAAATTTTTTCTCGTTTTTGTACGTCTCAGCTCCTCCAAAATTTCCTCCATCCTCTTTTCGATCGAAATGTCTTGACGGGTAACTTTCGTGTGAAGCGGTTTTTGCAATTTTTTGCGGCGCAATAGTTTTGACAGCGCGCCAAGCATATCGTAAACATTTACATCGAGCGGCCGCTTCATCATTTCTTTTTCGTCTGCATACATACTTAAATCGCTCGGCGGCTTTGTAAATAAAAGCGCTCGCTCTTCTTCCTTCTTTTTCAATGCTTGCGCCGCTTCTTTAAATTTTTTGTATTCTAACAACCGCTGCATTAATTCTTCACGCGGATCGCTTTCAGGCAGCTCCACACCTTCATCCAATATTTCTTCTTCATGTTTTGGCAGCAACATTTTGCTTTTGATCGCCAAAAGCGTTGCCGCCATCACCAAATATTCACTTGCGATATCCAGCTGCAATTCTTGCATCGCATGAATATATGCCATATATTGCTCGGTAATTTGCGCAACAGGAATATCATAAATATCGATTTCGTAACGATTAATTAAATGCAACAAAAGGTCGAGCGGACCTTCAAACGCATCAATTTTCACATTATATTGCACGTTCATCCCACCATTTTCATTACGCTATCGTTAAGTATAGACGATCATCTAACATTGTCCAAGCAAATTTTTCACGTCTAATATGATACAATTGATACAATACGGATACAACAATAGAAAGGTTGTGAAACGATGTATCCTGACGCTTATATCCGCTATTTAATTCATTTTCATACAGACCGTGATTATTTTGAATGTCATGAAATATTAGAAGAGCATTGGAAAAAAGACGGCTACAAAAAAGTATGGGTCGTGCTTATTCAAATTGCCGTAGCGCTGTACCATCATCGCCGCGGCAACAGTCAGGGGGCGCTGCGTATGATGCGAAAAGCGCTATCACTTTTACAAAAAGAACAAAAAGCGGTTCGCGAGTTAGGGTTAGATGAACAGCGGCTTGCCAAACAGCTGGAACATTATATCGAACGTATAGCACAAAACAAGGCTTATAAAAGCATCGAGCTGCCTGTTTGCGATGAAACATTGCGGAAAATGTGTCAAGCGATATGCGATGAGCGCGGGATTTCTTGGGGAAAAGCAAGCGATATGAGTGATGTATTTTTAATTCACAAACATAAATTGCGCGATCGCTCAGATGTGATCGCGGCACGAGAGGAAAAGAAAAAGAGTAAAGAGCTGCCAAACCAATAAACGGCAGCTCTTTCGTTAAAACTCACATTTATCCAAAAAAGACGCGGTAAATTCATTTGCCTGCAGTCGATGATTAGGATACATATCCTTTAACGCCTTTACCATTTGTTTTCCAATACCTTGATGACGGTGCGAAGGATTTACACTAATATGTTGAATTTCGACAACGTCTTCATCTCGCAACAGCACTCCGATAATGCCAATAATATCATCGTTCTCTTTCCATAAAAACAGTTGCCAATCATCGTTTGTTTCGTACTGTTTGATCGTTTGCTGCAGTTTTTTTAAGTCTTTTTCTGTCGGCATGAACGACAGAAGACCCATGGCAATTTTTTCATAGTTTTTTCGATAACGAATCAGCATAAAAACTCCCTCATTACCGACAAAGACTTTTCCAAAATAGAAAAGTGCTTCCGTCATTTTCTCATTACGTATTATAAACGTTCTTAGTTATATTGTGAACTCTTTCATGCATTTTTACTCCAATTAAGCAAACGTGCGAAGAAGATTTGCCATCTCAATGGCGCTTACCGCAGCTTCCCATCCTTTATTTCCCGCCTTCGTTCCGGCGCGTTCAATCGCTTGCTCAATCGTATCTGTCGTTAATACTCCAAATATAACCGGTGTTCCCGTTGATAAAGCTGCGTGGGAAACCCCTTTTGCTACTTCATTGCATACGTAATCGTAATGGCTTGTCGCCCCGCGAATGACCGCGCCAAGCGCAATGACGGCATCATATTGCCTCGATTCGGCTAATTTTTTCGCTATAAGCGGAATTTCAAACGCTCCTGGCACCCATGCTACTGTCACATCGTTTTCATTGACCCCGTGCCGTTTGAGGCCATCCATGGCGCCAGATAATAACTTGCTCGTAATAAATTCATTAAAACGGGAAATGACAATGGCAATTTTTAATCCTGTACCGACTAAATTTCCTTCCATTACTTTCATCGTAAATCCTCCTATCTTTTCCGCCCATCGTATTCATCATAATACAAAAAAACAAAAATGGCGAACATGTTTTTTAAAAATGCAACATATGTCCTAATTTTTCATACTTCGTCCGCAAGTATTTTTCATTTTCCTTGTTCGCCGGCATTTGCAGTGGAACACGCTCGACGACTTCAAGGCCGTGTCCTTTTAATCCAGTGATTTTCCGCGGATTATTTGTCAATAGTCGCATTTTCGTCACGCCGAGATCTTTTAAAATTTGCGCGCCAATCCCATAGTCGCGCAAATCGGCAGGGAATCCAAGCTTTTCATTTGCTTCCACCGTATCATAGCCTTGCTCTTGCAGCTTATACGCGCGCAATTTGTTGATTAACCCGATGCCGCGGCCTTCTTGACGCATATATAATAAAACGCCGCGGCCTTCTTCTTCAATTTGGCGGAGCGCCGCATGAAGCTGCGGTCCGCAATCACAACGGCAGGAGCCAAACACATCGCCTGTTAAGCATTCGGAATGAACCCGAACAAGGATTGGTTCATCTGGAATGATTTCGCCTTTGACTAAAGCAACATGCTCTTTTCCATCAACAATATTTGTATAGCCAATTGCTTTAAACTTGCCAAACTCTGTTGGAAGCATCACTTCTACTTCGCGTTTCACTAATTTTTCTTTTCGGCTCCGATACTCGATTAAATCTTTAATCGTGATCATTTTCAAATCAAATTCATCAGCGATTTTTCTTAAATCCGAAACACGCGCCATCGTGCCATCCTCTTTAATGATTTCGCAAATCACACCGGCCGGCTTTGCACCACATAATCGCGCTAAATCGACCGCCGCTTCCGTATGGCCGGCGCGCCGCAATACGCCTCCTTTTTTCGCCACAAGTGGAAAAACGTGCCCAGGACGTTTAAAATCGCTCGCTTTCGCATTCGGATCTAACATCGCCTGAATCGTCATCGAGCGTTCATAGGCGCTAATACCTGTTGTCGTTGCTTTATAATCAACGCTAACCGTAAAAGCGGTGCCATGGGAATCTGTATTATGATTGACCATTGGCGCTAAATCAAGCTTATCAGCTAACTCTTCCGTAATCGGAACGCAAACAAGGCCGCGGCCGTATTTAATCATAAAATTAATCACTTCTGGGGTCGCTTTTTCTGCCAGCGCGACAAAATCTCCTTCGTTTTCACGATCTTCGTCATCGCATACAATAATGACTTTCCCTTGCATCAATTCATAAATCGCTTCTTCGATCGTGTCAAACATCATCATGTTCCTCCTTTTTCGCTTACTTATAACCGTGCCGTTCTAAAAATTCGAGCGTAATCGCCGATTTCGGTTCTTTTTTTTCTTCCATGAACTGGGCGACATATTTTCCGATAATATCACATTCGATATTGACAATATCTCCTGGCTGCTTGTCGCCTAGAATCGTTTCTGCGCGCGTATGCGGAATGAGTGAAATTGTAAACGTTTCATCAGTAAGTCCAAAAATCGTTAAACTTGTTCCATCGACAGCAACAGACCCTTTTAAAATCATATATTTTCGCAATTCCCTCGGGATTTTAATTTCATAATACACGGCGTTAGCCAGCGGCCACTTGCGGACAATTTCACCGATACCGTCGACATGCCCGGAAACGAAATGACCGCCAAAACGGCCGTTGGCTGCCATCGCCCGTTCCAAGTTCACTTTCGAACCTTTGGTTAATGTGCGCAGCGATGTCGCTCTTACCGTTTCCGGCATGATATCGACGGTAAACGATCGGTTCGTAAACGACGTTACGGTCAAACAAACTCCGTTAACCGCGATGCTGTCTCCAAGATGAACGTCTTCTAAAATTTTTTTTGCCCCAATCGTCATTACAATCGCTTCACCTGACTGCCTTATTTGCTCAATAGTGCCGACTTCCTCAATAATTCCTGTAAACATCGTGTACTCACCCTTTTATTTTGGTATTGCAACGATTTTTATATCTGGTCCGATCGTTTCCACTTGCCGAATTTGCAGCTCCATCACGTCTGCCATGGCGGCAAAACCAATTCCCCCGATTGGCGTCGGCGCTTGTTTTCCGCCAATGATTTTCGGAGCAAAGTAGGCGACGATTTCGTTCACTGCCTTGGCGCGCACGAAACTATCATGCACGTGTGATCCGCCTTCAACAAAAAGGGAAGTAATTCGTCTTTCACCAAGCACATGCAACAATTCATCTATATCAATATGCGGCTTGCTCATTGGAATAATCTGTACATTCCTTTTCTCATACAACTTCCTTTTTTCTGCACTTGCTTCACTGCCGACAATGATCCACGTTTCCGCTTGGCCATCATTGAGGATATTTGCATCAAGCGGTGTACGCAAATGCGTATCTAAAACGATGCGTATCGGATTTTTTCCACCTTCGGGAAGCCTTACGGTTAAACTTGGATTATCCGCAATAACGGTGTTTACCCCAACAAGAATCGCATCATGCACCGCCCGATAGCGATGCACATCTTCCCGGGCCGCTTCGGATGTGATCCATTTGCTTTCTCCGGTTGTCGTTGCAATTTTCCCATCAAGGCTGCTTGCGTATTTTAGCGTCACAAACGGCGTTTTCGCCGCAATGTAGTGGAAAAACACGCGATTTAACTCATCCGCCTCCTCTTTCAGCACCCCAAGCTTTACCTCAATTCCCGCGCTCTTTAGCTTTTCGATGCCTTTACCGGCTACAAGCGGGTTCGGGTCTGTCGTCGCAATGACAACGCGTTGAACACCTGTCTCAATTAATAAATCGGCGCAAGGGGGCGTTTTCCCATAATGACTGCATGGCTCCAGCGTCACATAAACGGTGGCCCCTTTCGCTTTTTCTCCTGCCATACGGATGGCATGTACCTCCGCGTGCGGCTCCCCCGCTTTTAAATGGGCGCCAAATCCGACAATTTCTCCATCTTTCACAACGACAGCGCCGACAACCGGATTAGGAGACGTCTGCCCGATCCCTGCTTTGGCGATTTCGATTGCCAGGCGCATATATTGTTCATCGTTTCGCATGACGCTCGCCTCCTTTTTTGGCATAAAGAAAACCCTAGGTCCAAAGTCCTAGGGCAGGATTATGCAGAATCACAATGATTACATTTTTGCGTACTAAAAAACGGCATTATATAAGCGGGGAAGCAAGTTTTTCAGTTGTGTGAAAGAATATGTCTGTTTTTAGCCACAATTCATACAAAGACATGTTATCCAAAAAATAACTTAGACAGCTTTCTTTGTTGAAATATGGAAAAAATAACTCACATATTGCGAAAACGCCATTTATTCGCTACTCCACATAGCTATCCCCGCTAAATATCGCGTTCTATATTTTGGAAAGCGGAGTTGCGACAAACGAAACCGCTCCTTATCTAATATAGTACGGCCATGTGCATCTTGTGATCCTTCTCCCATCCAGACTATACTGTCGGCTCCGGAATTGCACCGGATCGTGCCTATACGGCTCGCGGGCTGAGAAGTGACACCACTTCATCACCGCCGGTCGGGAATTTCACCCTGCCCCGAAGGATACGAACAATATGGAATTTTTTATTATTATATCACACAAAAGCGGTTTGTCCATTCATTTACGATTGTGAAACAAAAACGGATGGCTTAAACGATGTTTTTATTATTTCGCGATAAACAGCCAATAAATAATCCCCCATACAAAACTTGCTCCTAATAAAAGAAAAAATAATATCCATTTTTTCCGCTCCATTCTTTCACCTCTTACGGAGATGGTGTTTCACATATTTAAAAGACTTAACAGAGAAACTGTTAAGCCTTTTTCATCCTTATTCCTCATCAAACACTTTTACTTCTTTCATGACATCGCCGTTTTTCATCGATTTTACAACGTCCATTCCCGATGTTACTTGTCCAAATACGGTATGTACCCCATCTAAGTGCGGCTGTGGTTCATGGACGATGAAAAATTGGCAGCTTCCTGTATCGCGGCCGCGGTGCGCCATCGAAATCGCCCCAGTCACATGTTTATGCGGGTTGTGATCGGTTTCGCACGGAATCGTATAGCCGGCATCCCCCGTTCCGTTGCCATACGGGCACCCTCCTTGGCTGACAAAACCAGGAATGACGCGGTGGAACGTCAAACCGTTATAAAATCCTTCATTTGCTAATTTTTCGAAATTTGCTACCGTAATCGGCGCTTCATTTGGAAATAGTTCAAACTCGATTTTTTTCCCATTTTCCATTAAGATATATCCTTTTTTCGCCATAGGTAAACAGCTCCTTTTTTCATGATTGCGCATCACTATCATATCATTGTTGTCCACATAAAAAAAGTAATATAATGTATTACGGATATGTTGAAAAGGGGTATTATTACGAAGGAGGATGACATTGTGAAACGAATGTTGATAGGATCTCTGCTTGCATCGTTGCTATTTACATTTCCTGCCATGGCAGCAGCAGATGCGGCAGAAGGCGATGTGATTATTACATTAGGCGAAAATTTAACCGAACAGCAAAAGCAACAAATTTTAAATGAAATGAATGCTCCGGACAATGCACAAATCATTACGGTTTCTAACGCGGAAGAACATAAATATCTCGACGGTCTTATTCCAAAAGCGCAAATCGGAACGAGAGCAATCTCCTCATCGATGATTACGATCGGTGCGAAAGGCTCTGGGTTGGACGTAGAAACTCATAATATCACATGGGTAACAGAAGAAATGTACACAAACGCCCTGATTACAGCGGGAGTGAAAGATGCGAAAATTTATGTCACTGCTCCGTTTGCAGTGTCCGGTACGGCTGCGTTAACCGGATTAATGAAGGCATACGAAGTCTCTTCCGATCAAGTCATTCCTGAGGATGTAAAAAAAGTGGCTACGGAGGAAATGGTCAAAACCGCAAAACTTGGGGAATCTATCGGAACGGATAAAGCGGTTGCCCTTCTTGCGAAAATTAAAGAAGAAATCGCAAATAATCCGCCGCAAACGGATGCCGATTTGCGCGCGCTTATTGAAAAAATCGCAAAAGACCTCGGAATTACGTTAACGGAAGATGAAATAAACAGTTTAATTTCGTTATTCAATAAAATGAAAAACGCTAATATCGATTGGAATCAAGTCAATGATCAATTAAGCAAAGCGAAAGATAAATTATCCACGTTCCTTCAATCAGAAGAAGGAAAAACATTTATTCAAAACATTATCGACATTTTAAAAGAAATTTGGAACGCCATTAAATCAGCGTTTACTTCTTCCGAGCCGCAAAACAATCAATAAGGAAAAAGCGCCCAAACGTTTTTTGGGCGCTTTTTATTTGCAAACTTACTTATTCACTTTTGTTTTAAGCGGTACATCAAGCCGCACTAAATCTTCATACGTTTCCCGTTTAACAACGAGTTGTGCTTCTCCATTTTCCACAAACACGACAGCTGGACGTGGAATGCGGTTATAGTTGTTCGCCATCGAATAGCCATACGCCCCAGTGCAAAAAACGGCTAAATAATCGCCAGGGGATGCTTTTGGCAGCGGCAAATCCCAAATAAGCATATCTCCTGATTCACAACACTTCCCGGCGATGGCGACAATTTCATTTTTTTCGTCCAACACTCGATTCGCTAACACCGCTTCATACTTCGCATCATATAGCGCCGGGCGGATATTGTCGCTCATCCCTCCGTCTACCGCAACGTAATGACGGACATTCGGCACTTCTTTGCGCGAACCGATCGAATAAATCGTCGTTCCCGCATCGCCGACAAGGGAGCGTCCCGGCTCAATCCAGATTTCTGGCATTGGAATATTTTTTTCGCTTGCTTGTTTCTTTACTTCCTCTACAATTTGGTCGACGTATTCCGAGACAGGAATCGGGTCGTCATCACTCGTATAGCGAATGCCAAATCCACCGCCAAGATTGACAACCGTTGGAATAAATCCGTACGTTTCCTTCCACTGACCAATTTTTTGGAAAATTTTTTGTGCCGCCAACACAAATCCTGTCGTTTCGAAAATTTGCGAACCGATATGGCAGTGAATTCCCATTACGGAAAAATGCGGGGAAGATAGCGCTTTTTGCAGCGCTTCATCTGCTTGGCCATTGTTCAAATCAAACCCAAATTTTGAATCTTCCTGACCGGTTAAAATATAATCGTGCGTATGCGCCTCCACACCAGGGGTGACTCTTAGTAAAATCGCCGTTTTTTTTCCGTACTGCTTGCTTAGTTGTTCCAACAATTCCAGTTCATAAAAGTTATCGACAACAATGCATCCGACTCCATGATCAAGGGCCATCATTAATTCGTCGCGACTTTTATTATTTCCATGAAAATGGATGCGTTCTGGCGGAAATCCCGCTTGCAATGCTGTATACAGCTCTCCTCCTGACACTACATCCAACGATAATCCTTCTTCTTCTGCTAACTGAACCATCGCAATGGAAGAAAATGCCTTGCTTGCATAGGCAACTTGTGCTTTGACGCCATGTTTTTGAAACGCTTCTTTAAACCCCCGCGCACGCTCACGAATGAGTGCCACATCATAAATATACAATGGTGTTCCATATTCTTTCGCTAAATCAACGGTATCGACACCGCCAATTTCTAAATGCCCCTTGTCATTGACACGGCTTGTCCCATGAAAAAACATACGAACCCCTCATTCCCGCAAAATAAAAATTATCAAACCGCATTAATTTATGCATGCAGAAAGCAAAAAAAGACAGTTAGCATGAGGTATAACTGTCTTTTGAAGAAAAAAGATTACGTATAAAGTATCATAATTATAAAAAAGTTGCAACTTCTAAGCGTGTTGATGAGCCAATAATAATCGGTCCTTTGAGCGGCTTTTTGCAAATTTATGATGGTTGCCTGCGGCGGTTTTGCGGATGGACGATGCTCGGTCTTACTTTTGCTCCCGCTACAGAACGACGGACGATAATTTGCATAAATGCGGCCGGATCAAACGGAATAAACGGCCATAAGTACGGCGTGTTTAATGAACGAATTCGAATCAGCAGAAGCAAATAAACCGTTGTGCCGATCACAAGCCCTGGCACTTTAAACAATGCCACCGCAATGACAAGAAACAATCGTGATATTTTATTCGCAATGCTCAACTCATAGCTTGGAGTCGCAAACGAACCGATGGCGGAAACAGAAATATATAAAATTACCTCCGGGACAAACAATCCGACATTGATCGCAATTTCTCCGATTAACACCGCGGCGATTAAGCCCATTGCGGTAGAAAGCGGCGTTGGGGTATGAATCGCTGCCATGCGGAGAAACTCAATTCCAAAGTCGGCTATTAAAACTTGTATGATAACTGGGATATTCGTCTGTTTGTTTGGCCCGATAAATGCCCATTTATCCGGCAACAAAGATGGTTCCAGTACGAACAGCACCCAAAGCGGCAATAAAAATAGTGATGTCAAAATGCCTAAAAAGCGCACCCAGCGTACAAATGTCCCGACCGCTGGAGATTGCCGATATTCTTCGGCATGTTGCACATGATGAAAAAACGTAGTAGGAGTTATAATCACGCTTGGTGACGTATCTACCATAATTAATACATGTCCTTCAAGCAAATGAGTGGCAGCAACGTCTGGACGCTCGGTATAACGGACGAGCGGATACGGATTATATCCTTGCTTCACTAAAAATTCTTCTATTGTTTTATCTCCCATTGTCAGTCCATCGATATTAATTTGTTGAAGTTCTTTTTTTACAAGTTCAACAAGCCCTGGATCGGCGACATCTTTAATGTAAGCAATACAAATATCTGTTTTTGAACGTTCCCCTACTTGTAAAATCTCAAAACGAAGCCGCTCATCACGAATGCGGCGCCGCGTTAGCGCCGTATTGATGATAATATTTTCTACATAACCATCACGCGCCCCGCGCACCACTTTTTCCGTATCTGGCTCTTCCGGCTGCCGCCCCGGATAGCTTCGTACATCGACGATAAACCCCGTCGATTCTCCTTCAATTAAAATGATGATTAACCCTGATAACAACCGATCAACAGCCTCATCTAAATTATTGACAGTGCTTACTTGTTGATGAACGAGGCGGTTTTCGATAATTTGCTTTGCCTGTGCCGTCTGCCGTTCGTTGTCATTAATACGGACAATTTGTTTTAATAGCTCAATTAAAAATTGCGTATCACATAAGCCGGTGCAATAATAAATATGTACTTCCCTATTTAATACATGAATTTTCCTTACCCCTAAATCAAAACTAGTTCCAACTCCAATTTTCTCCTTAAAAAATTTTTCATTGTCAACGAGCTTTTCCGAAATGGGAACTTTATTGGTGTTGGCTGTCACGATACTCACTCCTTTCAAGGATTAACTCCACTGCTTGTCGTGTAATTGGTGAGCCGTACTTAATATGATCGCGATATCCCATTTTTCCAATATCACCGATTCCAACAATAACAGGAATATTTAATTGGTCTAAACAATATACGGTATCTCCATTAATACGGCTTATTTCTAGCTCGCGAATTCCCTCTTTATCCACTCCATATTCCGTCATGTTTCCGTCACGATCGATGCTTATATGCACTTTGGTCCATTCATGTTTATGAGTATTGGAAGCAACGGCAATCGCTCCTAATACTTCAATTTGTTCATGCGTTGCCACATATTTCAGCGCTTGCTCGCCCACTCCCTCGCCAATGGCTCCGCAATCATCAAACATGACGAATACGGGATCATACGGTGTTTGTAAAATAAGTTCAACGAGTTCTTCACCGGTTAGTTTTGTCGGATTGCCATGGGAGCGAGAAATGCATCGTCCCCCGATTTGTTCAGCAATATATTGAATTGTCCGGCATGCAAACTCATCGCCGTCTGTTACTAATATGACTCGCCTTTTTTTCATAATCGATTACCCTTTCGGCCTACATATAAGAGCGGTAAAAAATGAAAGTACAATGGTAAATGACAAAATGGCGCCGGCAAATTGAAACATCCCTGCACCAATGGCCAGCCATCCGTTTGACTCTTTTTGTACCAATACCCCTTTAATGAGAAAATAACCGAAACCGGTAATAGGAAGAGAAGCGCCTGCCCCGGCAATCGCAATAAGTCGATCGTAAATTCCGCTGATTCCCAAAATGGCGCCAACCGCAACAAGCAAGCTCATCATTTTCATTTGCGAAATCTTTCCAATATCCATTAAAGATTGGGCAATGGCACAAATCGCTCCTCCAACAATGAATGCCATTACATAATCCATCATGATTCCCCCTTTGCCGCTTCAATCACAACACCATGCGCAATAGCTGGAATCGACTGTTTTTGCTGCATCATCGTTGGGCTAAATAGCGCTCCTGTTGCGACAACGAAAATTTTTTGAAACGCGCCGCGTTCCATTTCTTTCAATAAATGCCCGTATGTTACTACCGCGCAGCAAGCACATCCGCTGCCTCCGGCAAATACTTTTTGATCCGGCCAGTAAATCATTAAACCACAGTCGTTATAATTGCTCGTTACATCATAGCCTGATTCAGCAAGCAGCTGTCTAACAATAACGCTTCCTACTCTTGATAAATCCCCTGTTACAATTAAGTCATAATCTTCGGGAGAAACGCCTAAATCAATAAAATGTTGTTCAATCGTGCTTGCGGCGGCCGGTGCCATCGCCGATCCCATATCTAAAGGATTCGTCATTCCCTCATCAATCACTTTTCCGATTGTAGCAGCAGTAATGCGCCATCTTCCCCTTTTCCGTCCCATGACCAATGCTCCCGCACCTGTCACAGTAAACGTTGCTGTTTCCGGTTTTTGTACTCCCAATTCGGTCGGATAACGAAATTGCCGTTCTGCCGTGGCATTATGACTACTTGTTGCCGCTAATACTGTTTCAGCAAACCCGCCGTCAATTAACGCGGCGCCGACAGCTACTGTCTGCATGGAAGTAGAACAAGCTCCAAACATACCTAAAAACGGAGTGGGAATCGTTTGGGCGACATAGTTGGCAGTGACGTTTTGATTCAGCAAATCTCCGGCAAGGAAAATGTCGATATCGTTGAATGAAATATTTCCTTTTTGCAAGCAAACGACAATCGCCTCTTGCATTAAACGCCGCTCTGCCAACTCCCACGTCTTTGCCCCACAATATAAGTCATCGTGCGTAATATCAAAGCTGGCCCGAAGCGGACCTTCCGCTTCCAACGGTCCTACTGCCGTTCCAGTTTCCTGAATGTAAATATCATGTTCGAACACCCACGTTTGCTTTCCAACGAGCTTCATGGGAAATCCCTCTTTCTTCTTAAAACATGATGTAATATAAAATTCCAAGTAGATAAGCAACGACAATGCCATAAACAATCGCCGCACCGCCTGATTTAAACATTTGGCTGGCAATTCCCGCCGTCCATCCTTCACTTCGATGCTCGAGCGCGGCACTTGCTAACGCATTCGCGAAGCCAGTCATCGGTATAGTAGCGCCTGCACCCGCAAATTGACTAAAATCGTCATACTTTCCCGCCCCCGTGAGGACAATCGCCAAAAACATCATTGTCATCACCGCCAGCTGCTGAGCAGAAAGCAACGGCATAGACAGAAAACGGCTGTACCAATTTGCGAACAGCTCGGTCATCGCACAAAGCGCGCCGCCGACAACAAACGCTTTTAAGCTGTTAAACACATATGGGGGTTTAGGCTGGAATGCTTTCACCGCTTGGCGATAATTTTTTTTTTAAATTCATGTTTTTCTCTCCCCCTTATCACAAATAATCAACAAAATAGATCCATTGAAATAACGAACCAGCTATTTTTCCAAATACGATCGCCATCAATAAAATGACAATTTTATCATCAACACCAATGCGTTTCGCTAAAATCGGCCATACGTTAAGCACTTCCGTCAGCGCGGCGGCGAGCATTCCGATAAATACCCCATGCAGTAAGCCAATTGGAATCAGCCAATATTTTGATATATATAAAACAGAGTGGCGCATGCTCATCCATCCCCCTGCCACCGCGCCAGTTACTGCGCTCCATTCATAAGCACGAATCCGCTTCATCGTTTTTGTTAATTGCGTTAAGCGGGGAATAACGCCAAGAACGACTAAAAACGCTACAAATCCTGTTCCAACAGCGAGCCCTCCCGCGAAGCCGACAAATATAACGGTTAAAATCTCAATCGTCATCAATTTTTCTCATACTCTCTTTGTTTTCATGTAAAATGACGTATTGATCTAACGATTGTTGATAATTAAACATCTCGACTTCAAGAGGGCTGGGCTCCTCATTAATTCGCTTGCGGAACACATGATTAAAAAACAAAATCATTCCGATCCCTAATCCGAGTGAATAAGGAATTTGCAGCAACAAAGGCTTATCGATTTTTTTTCCGGTCATCATCTCATAAAGACGTTGATGCACTTCTTGCATGCTGACATCTTCATGAAAATTCATAATGGCCATTGCGGATCCGACGAAAAGCAACAGCCATATAAGCAGAAAATAAGGAGTGGAAAAACGCCGCTTTTGATAAACGACTTCAATAATGGTTTGCGATGGTCCAACTGTTTGCACATCTAATGAACCAACCCTTTCCATCATTGCTTGCATTACTTTCATCACATCAATAATGACGATATTTTTATCACTCGGTTGAATTTTATATAGCGGAATTATTTTTAATTGCTCCGCTACATCGCGATCATTTGCGATGATTTGCGCAACATCGCCAATCGTAACAACATCTCCCGGCTTCACTTGAACACGATGCCGGAGTTTAATAAAGACGGTTTTTTCCATCTGCCTCACACCTTAACCTTGTAGTTTTTTCATATGTGTAAAAAGGCGAAGCATATTGCTTTTCTTTAGTATGTTGGAGCAAAAAAGGAATCATACGATGATACAATGTTTACCAGCAATTTCATAAAAATAAAAAAGAATGGATGTCTACCCATCCATTCTCTCCTTTATTTGCTGTAAAATCTTTTTTTCAAGCCGGGACACTTGCACTTGAGAGATGCCTAATCTAGATGCCACTTCTGATTGTGTTTGATCTTTATAATAGCGTAAATATACAATGAGCCGTTCTCGTTCGTCTAGTTCTTCGATCGCTTTTTTTAACGCGATTTTATCAAACCATGATACTTCATCCGAATCAGCGATTTGATCAAGAAGTGTGATCGGATCGCCATCGTTTTCGTACACTGTTTCGTGAATGGAAGCAGGTGAACGGATCGCCTCTTGGGCAAGCACTACATCCTCCGGAGAAATCTCCAAATAATCAGCAATTTCCGTAACTGTTGGTGCTCGTCCCTGTTTTTTCGAGAGCTCATCTTTCGCTTTCCGGATTTTATTGCCCATTTCTTTTAAAGAACGGCTCACTTTTACCGTTCCATCATCGCGAATAAACCGCTGGATTTCGCCGATAATCATCGGTACGGCATATGTGGAAAATTTAACATCATACGATAAATCAAACTTATCGACGGACTTTAACAAGCCGATACAGCCAATTTGAAATAAATCGTCCGGCTCGTAGCCGCGGTTTAAAAAGCGCTGGACGACCGACCAAACGAGGCGCATGTTTTTTTCAATAATTTCATCGCGCGCCTCTTGGTCGCCTTCTTGGCTGCGGCGAATAAGCTCCTTCATTTCTTGATCTTTTATTGGCGTCTGATCTTGCTTGACATCGACATCCATAGGCATGTCTCCCTTAGTTACATAAGGCTTTGCTCTTCGTTATATATTTCTTCAAATAAACGGTTGTGCCTTTGTTCACTTCCGACTGCACGACGACTTCATCCATAAAGTTTTCCATGATGGTAAATCCCATTCCAGATCGCTCTAATTCTGGCTTTGTTGTAAACAATGGCTGGCGCGCCTCTTCAATATTGGCAATGCCAACCCCTTCATCTTTAATGGTTAAATGTACGACTCCGTCTTCAATCACAACGGAAATGTATACGATTCCGTTTGGATCGTTATTATATCCGTGAATAATCGCGTTGGTCACCGCTTCAGAGACAACGGTTTTGATTTCCGTTAGTTCATCCATTGTCGGATCAAGCTGTGCCACAAACGCAGCGACCGTAACGCGGGCAAACGATTCATTTTGGCTAAGTGCGGAGAATTGGAGGTGCATTTCGTTTCGCATTATGCCACCCCCAATGTCTCTAATGCGAATTGTTCATTGTTTTCTAAACGAATAATTTTAAACAGCCCAGACATTTCAAACAGGCGTTTTACCGTTGGAGAAATGGAGCATACAATCATTTCTCCGCCAAGGTTTTTAATTTGTTTATAACGTCCTAAAATCACTCCAAGTCCGGAGCTATCCATAAACGTCAAATGTTCTAAATTAAACACAATATGGCGAATCGACTCTCTTTCCATCGTATCCGTTACTTTTTCCCGAAGTTCTTCGGCTGTATGATGGTCAAGCTCTCCTGAAAGTCGAATGATTAATACGTCTTGTTTTACTTCAAAGTCCATCATCAGACTCACAGCGTTTTCCCCCTTGTTCATTTCGGATAGGGAGAAGTTTCGCTACATTCCGATAAAAATCCTTCTTGATGACAAAACTAGTGTCGATTCGCTAAATGTAGAAAACCTACTACAAAAGCTGACAATGTTTATGCGGATTTCGTAAAATTTTGCAACGTCCGTTTAAATAAATCCCACCAGCTTGCTTCTGCTACATTTTCTTTCGCAACAATTGGACTCCGCAGCAGTTCTTTTCCATCTTGTTTTAAAATCAGTACACCAAGCTCGTCTCCTTTTTTAATTGGCGCTTTTACGTTTTCTTTTGTTTGGATCACTTTTTCTATTTGATCGATAGATTGTCCTTTTTTCGTTAATACAGAGATTGGCTCTGATGTAACAAGAGCAATCGCTTTTTTCTTTCCTTTACTTACATTGACACGAGCAATGATTTCGTTCCGTTTATAAACTGGATGTGTTTTGTATTGACTAAACGCATAATCAAGCATTTTCGTAATTTGCGCATTGCGATCCTTTGGCGTCGATGCTCCAAATACGACAGCAATGACGCGCATGCCATTCTTTTTCGCCGTCGCGGTTAAGCAGTATTTCGCTTCGCTTGTGAATCCTGTTTTTAATCCATCCACTCCTGGATAAAATTTCACAAGCCGGTTTGTATTGACAAGCCAAAACTTTTTATCCGTGTTTTCTCGCAAATAATCTTCATATATTCCGGTATACTTCGTAATATCTTCATATTTAAGCAATTCTCGCGCCATCATCGCCATGTCATACGCGCTGCTATAATGTCCTTCGGCAGGCAACCCTGTCGAATTTTGAAACGAAGTGTTTTTCAAACCAAGTTCTTTCGCTTTCTTGTTCATCATCTCGACAAAAGCTTCTTCAGATCCCGCGATTCGTTCGGCCATGGCGACTGACGCATCATTGCCTGAACCGATTGCAATTCCACGCAATAGTTCATCCACCGTCATTTCTTCCCCAGGCTCTAAAAAGATTTGCGATCCACCCATGGATGCGGCATATTCGCTCGCCCGCACTTTTTCCTTATAAGAAAGCTCTCCCTTATCAATCGCTTCCATAATGAGAAGCATTGTCATAATTTTTGTCATACTAGCCGGCGGCAGTTTTTTATGGGCGTTTTTTTCATACAAGACAGTTCCGGTATCCCGTTCAATCAAAATAGCCGATTTTGCATCATTGGCAAGCTGAATCCCTCGTGTGTTTGTCTTGTTTTCTTCCGCATGGATGTTGGCGGAAATTGGCAATATGAAAATAGACGCAAAAAGAAGTAAGCGAATAAATAGCTTCTTCATCTCCCAAACCTCCATTCTTTATACATGCCATTTTTTCCAAATAAGATATTTTTATACAATAGAAGCAATGAATTTCAGCAGATTTTGTCCAAAAAAAATGGAGGCTGATCACAGCCTCCTTTTATGAAATCGTTTCATATATGAGCGTTGGTTTGGCAACAGGAATTTGGGAGATTCGGATGCTTTTAGCAAGTTTTTGTTTCACTTCTTCGATATTTTCCGTATTGCTGTAAATCGTAACAAGCGATTCCCCTTTTTTCACTGGATCGCCGACTTTTTTACGCAAGGCAAGTCCCACAGAAAGGTCGATCACCGATTCTTTCGTCGCCCTTCCCGCTCCAAGCAGCATCGCGGCTGTTCCAACTTCGTCAGCAATAATCTCCGCGACATATCCATCTTCCGGAGCTTCTAACTCCCATTGATATTTTGCTTGCGGCAGTTTGGATGGGTCATCGACAACCGATGCATCGCCGCCTTGCGCTTTTAGAAACACTTTGAACGTTTCTAGCGCTTTTCCTTCTTGAATCGATGTTTCTAATAACGCACGCGCTTCCTCTAATGAAGATGCTTTTTCCGCTAAATATACCATATAGCTTCCAAGCGTCAAACATAGCTCTTGTAAATCTTCCGGCCCTTTTCCTTTGAGTGTATCAATCGCTTCTTTTACTTCGAGCGCGTTGCCAACTGCGTATCCGAGCGGCTGGCTCATATCGGAAATAACCGCCATCGTTTTCCGGCCGACGCGCTTGCCGATTTCAACCATCGCTTTTGCGAGTTGTTTTGCCCCTTCTAAATCTTTCATAAATGCACCAGCGCCTGTTTTGACATCTAAAACAATCGCATCCGCACCAGCGGCGATTTTTTTGCTCATAATCGACGAAGCGATGAGCGGAATGCTGTTTACCGTCGCGGTGACATCGCGGAGCGCATACAGCTTTTTATCAGCCGGTGTTAAATTGCCTGTCTGGCCGATAATCGCGATTTTATTTTTATTAACAAGCTCGATAAATTGGTTGTTGTCAATTTCCACATGAAATCCTGGAACCGATTCTAATTTATCAATCGTCCCGCCTGTATGCCCGAGGCCGCGGCCCGACATTTTCGCGACCGGCACACCGACAGACGCAACGAGCGGGCCTAACACTAGCGTTGTCGTATCGCCGACGCCGCCGGTTGAGTGTTTATCGACTTTAATTCCTTCGATTTTCGATAAATCGATGACATCTCCCGAATGAACCATCGCCATCGTCAGCGCCGCCGTTTCTTCTTCGGTCATGCCGCGGAAAAACACCGCCATCGCAAATGCGCTCATTTGATAATCCGGAATATCCCCGTTTGTATAGCCGCGAATGATAAATTCAATTTCCTCTTTTGTAAGAGCGTGGCCATCCCTTTTTTTCGCGATTAAATCCACCATTCTCATACAATATCACCTTTTTCGTTTTTTGCCATTTCGGCGACAATCGCTTTGACTAACCGCAAAAAGTTTGCTTTTACTTTTTCCGTCGTTTCTATGACCTCATCGTGCGTAAGCGGCTGATCTAAAATCCCTGCCGCCATATTGGAGATGCAAGAAATACCCAATACTTCCATTTGCGCATGGCGCGCAACAATCACTTCCGGTACGGTCGACATGCCGACCGCGTCACCGCCAATCGCGCGAATCATGCGGATTTCTGCTGGCGTTTCGTAAGAAGGACCGGTATTCGCTACATAAACTCCCTCTTGAATCGGAATGTGGAGATTCGCCGCTACCTCTTTTGCAATGCTGCGCAGCCGCTTGCTATAAGCTTCCGTCATATCCGGAAAGCGCACACCAAGCTCTGGGTCATTCGGGCCGATTAATGGGTTAGTGCCCATGTTATTGATATGGTCCGTAATAATCATTAAATCCCCCGGCTGAAACCGTTCATTCACCCCTCCTGCCGCGTTCGTTACGATTAGCTCTTTGACGCCGAGCGCTTTCATCACGCGGATGGGGAATGTCACTTGATCCATGCTGTACCCTTCATAGTAGTGGAAACGTCCTTGCATGGCGACAACGGTCGCACCTTCAAGCTGGCCGTAAACAAGCCGGCCGGCATGCCCTTCCACTGTAGAAACAGGAAACTCTGGAATTTGTTCATACGGAATTTTTACCGCTTGTTCGATTTCATCCGCGAGCACGCCAAGACCCGATCCAAGAATTAAACCAATTCGGGGCGGTGTCGGGAATTTATCTTGCAAATAACGAGCTGCTTTTTCAATCGCCTGTTTATTCATGATTTCCATCCTCCTATTTCAAATCTGCTAAAAAGCTTGTTCCGTGCGGCGGCATGTTCACTTGAAAGTTTTCTGCAATGGTTGCGCCAACATCGGCAAATGTTTTACGAAGCGGCAGCTCTTTTCCGCCGTTCATGCTTGGACTATAGACAAGAAGCGGTACGTATTCACGAGTATGGTCTGTACCGTGGTGGACTGGATCATTTCCATGGTCAGCCGTAATGATCAGCAGATCGTCATCCTTCAAAAGAGGAAACACGTCGGAAAGACGGGCGTCAAACTCCTCAAGCGCATCCCCGTATCCTTTTGGATCGCGGCGATGGCCGTACAGTGCATCAAAATCAACGAGATTGACGAAACTGAGTCCGGTGAAATCCATTTTCAGCGTGTCTACCAATTTATCCATTCCGTCCATATTGGATTTTGTCCGCAACGATTGCGTAACTCCTTCATTATCATAAATATCGGAAATTTTCCCGATTGCGATCACTTCATATCCCGCGTCTTTTAATTCGTTCATTACTGTACGGCCGAACGGTTTTAACGCATAATCATGCCGGTTCGCTGTGCGCTGGAAATTGCCAGGCGTGCCGATGAACGGACGAGCGATCACGCGGCCGACCATATATTTTTCATCAAGCGTTAATTCACGAGCAATTTTGCAAATGTGATACAGTTCTTCAAGCGGAACCACTTCTTCGTGTGCAGCAATTTGTAATACGGAATCCGCCGAAGTATAAACGATGAGTGCCCCTGTTTCCATATGCTCTTTGCCAAGCTCTTCAATAATCGCCGTACCGCTTGCCGGTTTGTTTCCGATAACTTTTCGGCCCGTTCGTTTTTCCAATTCGTCAATCAATTCTTTTGGGAAACCATTTGGGAACACTTGGAACGGTTTGTCAATATGAAGTCCCATAATTTCCCAGTGACCCGTCATCGTATCTTTTCCGGCGGATGCCTCTTGCATTTTTGTGTAATAGGCTAGCGGTTTTTCCGCTTTCGGAATGCCTTTAATTTCGCGAATGTTGCTTAAGCCGAGCTTCGCCATGTTTGGCATATGCAATCCGCCGCGATACTCAGCAATATGTCCAAGCGTATCCGCACCTTTATCATTATACTTTTCGGCATCTGGCGCTTCTCCAATGCCGACAGAGTCCATGACAATTAAAAATACCCGTTTGTATGTATAACCCATTATTATGCCTCCTGTCTTCATCAAATGATCTATCTTTTTTATCATTCCCAAAACACTTATTCACACATCAACATTATATTGGTCAGAAGTCTGACAACCATATTATAAAACGTTTTCATAATTATGCGCAATAAAAAACAGAAAAGAGCACAATGAGAAACAGAGATGCGGAGTGCCAAAACAAAACACCCGCTCGCCACAAGCGGGTGTTTCTTGCAAGCAACAGAAAGCTATGCACGTGGATGGTATTGCTTATACACATCTTTTAAACGCGTTTTCGTAACGTGCGTATAAATTTGCGTTGTGGAAATATCGGCATGGCCTAATAATTCCTGCACAGCGCGCAAATCGGCGCCATTTTCAAGGAGATGGGTGGCGAATGAATGCCTTAGTGTATGCGGTGTCAGCTCTTTTTCGATGTTTGCTTCTTTCGCGAGTTTCTTCAAAATCTTCCAAAAACCTTGCCGTGTCAAACGTTCGCCATGATGGTTTAAAAATAATGCATCGGTTGTCCTTTTTTTCGAGTTGATTAGCTTCGGACGCGCGGTTTCAAGATATACTTTTAATGCGTTTAACGCCATGCTGCCGACCGGCACGATGCGCTCCTTCTTCCCTTTCCCGTAACAGCGGACAAACCCCATCGTCAAATGCACATCGGAAAGATTTAAGTTCACAAGCTCGCTGACACGCATTCCGGTCGCGTACAATAATTCTAGCATCGCTTTATCGCGAACGCCGATTGGTGTATTCGTTTTCGGCGCTTCTAAGAGCGCCTCGACTTCTTCGAGCGACAGCACTTTTGGCAACGTCCGCTCCATTTGCGGCGATTCGATATGCACCGATGGGTCTTGTTCCGCTACTTTTTCACGAAGAAGAAATTGATGAAACGAACGGATCGATGCAATATGGCGCGCAATCGTCTTTGGAGAGTTTCCTTTTTCCTTTAAAAACTTTAAAAATTGCATAATATGAAGGCGCGTCACGTCATTCCACGATTGAATTTGCTCGACGTGGCGCAAATAATGCGCATACTTTTTTAAATCTCTTTCATAAGAAATAATCGTATTTTTTGCCAAATTTCGCTCTACCGTCAAATAATGCAGAAAATCTTTCAATTCATATTCCAACATTTCTCTACTCCCCATTGCGATAGAAAAATAATAGTCGATCCATCCATTCCAATGTCGAGTTTTCGACGGCTGAAACTTTCACCGCTGATCCTTGTGGTTCATCATAACGGTGGTAATTATCGTATTCTCGATTGAACCATATAAGACTATAATAAAATAAAATCGTACACCCCGTAAATAAAAGAAATACTTTTATCATCTGCCATATCGTTTTCATGGCCGTTCCTCCTCATTTCCAATCATGCTTACTATGAGGATATGCCATGTTTTTTTTCTTTTATACCATAAAAAAACCTTTCCCATCGGAAAAGGTTTTTTACTTTTTATTTTGTTCTTCCTCATGTTTTTGTTGGCAACGATAACAAATGCCATGAAACGTTAGGCGATGGTCTTTAATTTTAAACTTCCAATCTCGTTCCACAATTTCTTCTACTTCCTCTAATAAATCTTCTTGAATTTCCGCTACTGACCCACATTCAATACAAACTAAATGATGATGAAAATGAGCTGCTCCTTCTTTGCGCAGATCGTAGCGAGATACACCATCCCCAAAATTGATTTTATCGACAATTTTTAGTTCGGTTAACAGCTCGAGTGTACGATATACAGTAGCTAATCCGATTTCTGGAGATTTTTCTTTAACGAGGAGGTAGACGTCTTCTGCGCTTAAATGATCTTCCTCATGTTCTAACAAGACACGTACTGTTGCTTCTCGCTGCGGTGTTAATTTATAACCGGCGGTATGCAATTGCTTTTTAATTCGGTCGACTCGATCTTCCATCTTTTATTCCCTCCCACGTCATTCAACTACCATTATAACAAAAGAAAGAGGGAAGTATCAAAATAAAATTATTATTATAAAAGAACAAAAATGGTTATTATATAATAGAAATAATTATTTATGTCCGACCATCTCGATTACTTGTTTCATAAATAACGGTGATACGTATGCCTCTAGGGATGAGGAAACGAGCAGACTCACACTAATCAACATCATCGCCATCGTATAGCGCATAATCATCGGAAAAATTGGTTCATGTCCCCGTTTCATAAATTGATTGCGCACCATTTGCAATGAAAAGGAAACAGAAATCACTCCCATGATTACAAAAGCTGGAATGATAATTAAATTTTGCGGCATTACAGACACAAAAGATAATAAAAACCCTTGCCATCCCATTTGGTTCACCAAAAATCCGACAGTAAATCCGACAACAATTCCTTTTAAAAATAGCAAAATTAAAATAATAGGCAATCCTATAATTGAAATGCCTAGCACCCACATTAAAGCGACATATTTTAGATTATGAAAATAACTTTGTTGAAACATATCGTGGGCGCTTGCAATATTTCCTTTTGATACTTGTCCAAAAAATTGCGTTAAATAGTAGTATAAATCTTGTTTCTGGCTAAAGTTTAAACTGTTGACAACAATCGCTCCAAAAATCACTCCCATTAAAAATAGCACAATCACAAATAAATACATAGGAGCATGCTCGCGCATATGTACAGCGATCATTGATTTTACCGGATGTCTTCTCATCTTTTTCTTCCCCCTATCATCCTCTTAGTAGATTGTATGAAACATTCTTCGATGTATGACTTATTTGCAAGAAAAGAAAGAGAAGACAACTCCGTATACAAAAAAATCGCTTCTATTCCGAAGCGATTTTTCCGTATTTTCCGCCGCCCCCAGCCTGAATTGAAAGCTCTCCCTTGCGCGCGAGCATGATGAGTTTGGCTAGTTTTTCTCCCACACACCGTTTTAGTTCTTCTTCTGTCGCTTGATGGAGAACGTACATTTCCGTACCGAAACGGGCGAGTAATTTTTCATATGTTTTCGCCCCAAGTCCTGGGATGAACTCAAGCGGTACTTGATAAATATACGGCGGGCGTTCCGGCGGCGTTCCGCCTGTTTTTAGCTCCTTAAGACGGTCAAACACTCCTTTAATTTGCCGGTGATGGCCGCATGATGGGCATTGTTTTTCGCGAGGGCTCATCGGCTTGAAACATCGTTCACATGTCGTTTGATGATACTTTCCTAGTTTCGGATTTAACCCATAGTTGGCGATAATCGCTCTTTCCTCCTGATTTCGCAACGCTTTTTTCAATTCGGCAAACGTCGGAGCGTTCATGCGGATCACTTGGTATTCACGCGCCAATTTTCGCAGCGAATGGGCATCGGAGTTGGAAAGGTATGGATAGCGATGAAGTTCGGCGATTTGGTCGGCCATCTCGGTATCAGCGCTTAACCCCAGTTCTATCGCATCAATGGCATCAGGGTCGAACACCTCGGTCAAGCTTTTTTTCACTCCTTTGCCATACAAACTTTTAAACGGAGTGAACGCATGCGCTGGAACAAATAAACCGCCTAATTGTTTTACAAACGCCTGTAATTCACGGCCGGTACCGTACATGCGCTGCGAACTGAGGGAAATGTTTTTCACCCGCTTTTTTAGCCATGCAGAAAACGTACGCATTGCCGCAATCGTCGGTAAAAAGACAAGCACGTGAATAGGGCCTTGACAATGCTCATCATATATTTCGATTTCGCTTCCTAACAATAACGTGATAGAATCGATCGCAACACCGCCGCCATCGTGCTCTTTCCACCCTTTCTCTTCCATTCCCCGTTCCAACTCATCAAGCACTTCCGGAACATGACAGTCAATAATGCCAACCATATTTAATCCTTTTACATGTACTGCGTCGTGTAAAATGTTTGTGAGCGTTAATGTTTTTGCACCTGTAATTTTTACTGGCCTTCCGGAAGCGGTGCGGCCGATATGGATATGTAAATCAACATAATAGTTATGCATTTTCTTCTCCTAGGACACGACGCAATTGCAAATATTGCAGCGCATATGCTGTTTTGGCATCATAAATCTCGCGTTTTTCAAGCATTTCCAGCGCCTCCTCCAACGTCACTTCTAAAATATCGACGAATTCATCTTCATCGAGCGATACGGCATCTTCCAATTTCTCCAGCCCTTCCGCCATATATAAGTGAATCAGCTCATCGGCAAATCCCGGCGATGTATAAAATGACACGATATGGCGCATCGACTGGGCGCGGCAGCCTGTTTCCTCTTCTAATTCACGCTGTGCTGTGGCAAGCGGCTCCTCCCCTTTTTCTAACTTGCCCGCCGGAATTTCTACTAATACCCGTTCCAGTGCTTTTCGGTATTGTCGAACGAGCACTAGTTTTCCTTCCTTTGTAATTGGGATAATGGCCACCGCTCCTGGATGTTTAATAACTTCCCGTTTGCTCGTTTTCCCATTTGGCAGCTGTACGTCTTCCACATACAATTGAACTACTTTGCCGCTAAATATTTTTTCTTTGCGTATCGTTTTTTCCACTAAATGGTCCATGTTCTTCTCTCCCATCTAATAATATCTTTCCCAACTTATTGTACTACATCATTTGAGCAAGTTTTACTTTCGGGTGTACAATGAAAAAAATGATTATTTTAATTAAAGGAGGATCCGCATCATGCAAAAGCGCCGCATCGGCTTATCGGATTTATATGTCAGCGAAATCGGGCTCGGCTGCATGTCGCTTGGCACGGACGAAAAAAAAGCGATTCGCATTATTCATGAGGCGTTAGAACGGGGCATTAACTATTTAGACACGGCCGACCTTTATGACCGTGGACTAAATGAAGAATTTGTCGGAAAAGCAATCAAAGGAAAACGCGATCAAGTCATCCTTGCAACAAAAGTGGGCAACCGCTGGGAAGACGGAAAAGACGGCTGGTTTTGGGATCCGTCCAAAAAATACATTAAATCGGAAGTAAAAGAAAGCTTGCGCCGTCTGCAAACGGATTACATTGACTTATATCAGCTTCACGGCGGTACGATCGATGACCCGATCGATGAAACGATTGAAGCGTTCGAAGAATTAAAACAAGAAGGGGTGATCCGCTATTACGGCATTTCCTCGATTCGTCCAAACGTTATTCGTGAATATGTAAAACGTTCCAATATCGTCAGCGTCATGATGCAATACAGCCTGCTTGACCGCCGACCAGAAGAGTGGTTTCCGCTTTTGCGCGAACACAACATCAGCGTCATCGCCCGCGGACCTGTCGCGAAAGGATTGCTCACAGAGCGGCCGCTAGAGGCGGCGAGCGATTCCGTCAAGAAAAACGGTTATCTTGATTATACATATGAGGAATTGCAGACGCTGCTTCCAAAGTTAAAAGCGAAAACGGCCGAACACCGTTCGTTCACCGCAACGGCGCTGCAGTTTTGTTTATATGATCCGGTTGTTGCCGCTGTCATTCCAGGAGCGAGCAGCGTCGAGCAGCTCATCGAAAACATAAACGCCGCTTCCGCCCCACGCTTAACAGAGGAAGAATATGAATGGCTCCGTCAGCATACGAAATCTTCCGTATACGAAATGCATCGATAGGATACTTACAATGATGCGGAAAGAGAACTTTCTCTTTCCGCAAATACACATCCGACAGCGAACAAACAGCGTGATTGGCATCCGAAAATTCGCCGCAAGAAAAATCACGCTTTGTATGCGGATTTCTCCGCTCTCCCATAAAACAGGATATCTCCATTCAACGATTTACTTAAAATTCCGCCAATCCAAATTGCTCTCACTCAGCAACTCTTCAAATGTTTTTTGTTGTTCGCGTTTGCGCTGTTCCTCTCGTCTCCGTGCTTCTTCTTCCTCTTTTCGTCGCTGTTCTTGTTGTTCCAATTCCCGTTTTTTCTCCTTCAGCTTAGCGAACAATTCCTCATTTAAACGATCCTTCAGCGTAAGCAATTCGTCTGCTCGATTTTTTTGTTTCTTGTTCACACCTATCCCTCCAATGTATAAAACGTTGTTCATTCTTCCATGATAAAAACAAACACTTTCAAGAAAAGGAGTTAAACGAAATGGCAAAAAACAGAGCGCAAAAAGGAAAACCAACTGCTGATACCGTAAAACAAACAATCGCAAAAGAAGAATTAGAAAAAGCGATCCATCCAACAAAACGCCAAAACGCTCAGCAATAAAGAAAAGCGAAGGCAAGCTGCTTAACCGCGAAGGGCAAATGTTCTTCTCCCTCAGGGTGCTTGCACCCTGAGGAAGAAGGTTATTTGGCAGAAGAAGGCTAGCCGTCGAAGCTAGACAATAAGAAAAGCGAAGGACAAGCAGAAAAAGAGCATTTATTTAATTTTTAAAATATCATTTATCAAATACTCCGCATCATCACCCACTCCTCCAATAAGAGCGGATCCCCTTCGATACTGCCATGGTAATCCTAAGAAATACAATCCTTTCACAGAAGTTACCCCTCTTTGGTGAAGAGGCCTTCCTCTATGGTCTAAAACATTCGGAATTTGAATCCAACTGTAATCAGAATAAAATCCAGTTGCCCAAATGACATTTTGAACTTGAATTTGACTGTTGTCTGCAAAAGAAATGACATCTCCTGAAATACTTTCTGTTCTCGGTTTAATTTTAATTTTGCCTTCTTGTATTAAATGTTTCAGTTCTTTACCGAAAATAGGATCACTTTGCTTACTGATAAACTGACCTAACGGACTGTTGATATGGACATTTAATAAACCCAATTTTTTAAACCACCAGAAAATACTTTTACCCATTATTTCAAGTGGAAAGAATTTCATTTTATGACCTACAGATAAATAAACTTCTCTGTCTTTGGACAATTCAACAGCAATTTGCGCCCCTGAATTTCCCGCACCGACTACCAAAACAGAGCCTTCTTGTAATTGAGATGGATTCAAATAACGGGATGTATGCACTTGATACACTTTATCGGATAAACTATCTGCAAATGGTGGAATGTAAGGCTTCTGGAAAGGACCCGTTGCCACAACCACTTTCTCTGCTACATAATTACCATTGTTGGTTGTAACCTTAAAAGTCCCATTTTCTTTGTAAAGGGAAATGACTTCTGTGTTCAGATGAACAGGCAACTCATATTTCTGAGCATAATCCTCTAAATAATCGGCAATTTCGTCCTTGGTTGGATATCCGTTCTGGTCGCCCATTAAAGCCATTCCTGGCAAGGAACTAAACCAACGAGGAGTAAAAAGAACTAAGGAATCATAACGATTTCTCCAAACATCTCCGATTCGATCTTCCTTGCCAACAATGGCAAACAATATATTCTTTTGTTTCAAATAATATCCCATCGCTAACCCTGCTTGGCCCGCACCAATAACAAGAACATCGACATTGTGTTGCATGTCAATCAGCTCCGAAAGGGGTTAGACTTTCATTTCCCCGTGATGGATTTTAGAAGTTTCAATTTGACATCACTAAGCATATGGCCAGAATCAGATAGTAAAGCTAGACTATGGGTAATTAACCCCCCAAAGAACTCCAATAACATAATTCCAGCGGTAATGAGAAGTGCAATTGTAAGCCCTTTTTTATTACCTTCTCTGCCTAGATCGTGGTGATGATGTCCATGACCGTGGTGGTCGTGAGAATGGTGGTGATGATGCATTATAAAACGCCCCCTTAATGATGTTCAGAATGGTGAATGGCTTGCATTAATAAAGAAATTACGTGTTCGTCATCACAAGAATAAAGCAATGTTTTTCCCTCACGGCGATATTTCACTAATCGTAGATTTCTCAATATGCTTAATTGATGGGAAATTGCCGATTGAGACATCTCCAATACTTCAGCGATATGGTTTACTGAACATTCTTCTTGCGACAATAAGTAAAGTATCTTGATTCGTGTTGGGTCAGCCAACGCTTTAAAAATGAGTGATACACTTTCAACAGTTTCAGAAGACAAAAAAGAATGTTTATTTTTGTTCATCATACATAACCTCTCTCATGAAAACTAAATATGAGCATATGTTCATATATAATTATTTAATAAAAATAGGTTTTTGTCAAGTTAAGGAAAATATAGCTTTATACCCCCCTTTTTAAGGAGTATAGGAGTTTATAAAAAGTACAAATATAAGGTAATTAGTATAAAGCCAGCTTATATATCTAGAGGTTATAAAAATATGCATAAAAAAGAGGGTGTCCCAAAAGCGATCCTTTTGGGGCACCCTCTTTTTATAAAATTTCCGTGATATTAGGCATATGCTCATCCATCCACGCTATTGCTTCATCTAGTGTGGCAAATTCTTTTGTCTCAAACGTCATTTCATTTTGCAAAAGCCAGACGTCTTTTGGCTCATGATAGACGCCGGCAATCGACCAATGCAGCAAACTGTATGGATCGTTTTCATGCAAAAATGATACCCAAGTTTTTTGCTTCGCTACATTGGCGATTTGTTTCAGCTTATCTTTCATGTTGCTCACTCACTTCTACAAGCGGCATGCGTGGACTTAAAATTTGTCCAGGGCTTTTCAGCAAAAAACTGCTCGTCCCTTCGACAACGTCAATCGTCATCACATCATCATAGAACACGAGACGGGACTTTTCCACAAAAACAGGAACGAAATTCGTCTCGACAGCGATATCGTCCTCATCTGCTTCATCGACGAGCCATAAGGCAATGACACCGTCAACGAGGCATCCGCATCCATCTGTGTCATATTTTAGCTTCAACATTCGCCCTGTTTGCGCTAAAATAGGAGTAAGCTGTTTGATCGCTTTATCTGTAAATGTAATATTCACGCTACATGATGCTCCTTTTCTTCTTGTTTCTGCTCCTATTGTACCTACATATGCAAATTGCTGTCAAAATAAAAAGGAGGAATTCAATCATGTCCAAAGTGCAAATTAAAGTGAACGATAACGGCTCCTATCGTATCACTGGCGATGTGGAGCTTATTGATGCGGAAGGAAATAAATTTGTAACCAAACAAACCTTTTCGCTTTGCCGGTGTGGGCTGTCCAATAATGTACCATTTTGCGACGGTTCCCATAAAGGCAAATTCCACTCTGTTGTCCGCGCCACTCCGTCCGAATCGCAATGATAGGAAGTGGCATTGTTGGACGAAAAATGGCTTAAAAAACTTATTCGCAACTGCTTTCTTCAATATGGACATGACACGGAATCTCTGTTTCTTCATGACTTCGAATGGAAACAGTTGTGCGAAAAAATTTTACTAGAAAAAACAAACCATGAAGATATGGATATGTACGAAATTGTGCATGATGTCATTTATGAATATATAACGAAATAACACTACTTGTTATGCAGCAGGGAGTGTTATTTTTTGAAGAATGCACGTTTCCCGACTTTCTCGACCACGGATGGAAATAAGCGATAGAGTTGACTCCCAATATTCATCCAGCGCGGCATATTTACTTCCCTTGTCGGCGTCATCATAACCGAAACGACCTGTTTTGCTACTTTTTCCGGCGAAAGCATCCATCGTTCCACATTTTTTACATATTCCCCTGATTGGTCGGCGACATGGAAAAAATTCGTCCGAATCGGCCCCGGGTTCACAGCAGTAACAAAAATCCCGTACTGTTCCGCCTCCATCCGCAAACTGTCCGTAAACCCAAGCACCGCATGTTTGGTAGCAGCATATACGCTCGATTTTGGAGTTGCCAATTTTCCTGCTTGTGAAGCAATATTAATAATATGGCCGCTTCGCCTTTTTTGCATATGTAAATATACTATTTTTGTGCAAGCGATTAAACCAAATACATTGACAGCAAACATGTCTTTCATTTCCTCGATATCAATGTCTTCCACATTGCGAAACACGCCAAAACCTGCGTTATTTACTAATACATCAACCGTTTGGACATCACGAAATAATTGTTGAAACACCGTTTCTACCGCATCTGTATCACTCACATCCAACCGATAATAACGTGGCAAAATGCCATATGTATGTTCAATTTGTCTTGCCACCGCTTTCAACTTTTCTTCATTTCTGGCAAGCAACACCGGCAGCGCCTTTTGGCGTGCCGCTTCATAGGCGATCTGTTCACCGATGCCGCTTGACGCTCCAGTAATGACGATATGTTTGCCTTCTATCCGCAAATAGATCCCTCCATCGCTTCATAAATGTAATAATCATTTACTTTTGTCTTTCTCACTGCGACGTTCTCTTCTAAGTAATCAAGCTGCCCAATCGTTTCAGACATCGTTAATATAAACTCTTGTTGATATACAGTAGGAAATAGCTTTTGGCAAACTTCAAATACCGTATGCGGTCTTTGCTTGAGCATATCGAGCACTTGCTCGGCACGTTCGCGTTGTTTACGGAGCCGTTTTTCAATCAATGCAAATACGTCTGTTACATCCTCCCCATGTCCCGTCATGACAAAAGAAATGTCGTAATTCCGCATTTTAAGCAATGAAGCGTTATACTGCACTAATGGTTTCGGGCGCTCCGTTTCTCCTGGAAAAGGCGGCTCCATCAATGGATTTGGAGAAATATGTAAAAGCAAATGATCTCCACCAATCATCGCACCGTCTGTTTCGCGGTAAAACACAACATGGCTTTGGGCATGTCCCGGTGTTTCAATTACTTTCCAATGCGGCAAGCCCGGCAGCAAATCACCTTCTTTGACCGTAGCGGTAAGCGGACGATGACATGCATAGCGGAGCGAGCCCCGTAAATTTGGAAGTTCTGCGAGAAACGAACGATCCACGCCACATTCTAACAAAAACTGTTCAAAAAATCGTTGATGTTGTTGAAAAAATGTTTCGTCCTGGCGAAGCCAGCGATCTGCTTTCTGATGGCCAATGACCGGAATTGTATCTGGTAAATAATCGAGCAAGCCGACATGGTCAGGATGGTGATGGGTAATGACAACTTGATCAATGTCGGAAGGAGCATATCCAATTTGACGAAGCTGCTGTTGAAACGAGCGCCACGCCTCTTCTGTTTTTACACCGGCATCAATCAGAGTCAAGCTATCTCCTTTAATCAAGTACATGTTTACATTTCCAACCGGAAACGGCGTCGGCACGACGATGCGATAAATATGTTCATTCATCATCGACGATCCCCTTCTAATGATATATTTATAAAATAAATCGACAATAATGATATTTAACAGTTTACACCGATTTTATCGGTTTGTCATTTTTTTCGAATAATTCACAAAAAAATTATCTTTTCCTATTGACAACACACCTGTTTTCATTGCATAATTGCAAACAAAATTAAACATTGCAAACGGGCAATGAGTGGGGCCAGTAAACCATGAATGGTATCCAGAGAGTGAAACCCATAGGCTGGAAGGTTTCATTACCCTCTTCGTGGTTGAACCTACCCCATGAGCTGTTAGGAAAACCTAAACGCTCAACCGGCGTTATCGGTGAAGAGGTGGACTCTTTTTTGGCCGTTTGTCGGCAAAAGAGTCAAAAAAGGTGGTACCGCGGAAACAAGACCTTCCGTCCTTTTTAGGATGCAAGGTCTTTTTTATTTGATCAAAAGGAGGAATTGCCGTGAAACGAGAAACGACCATTACGTTTATCGGTGCCGGTTCGATGGCAGAAGCACTTGTTTCCGGAATGACAAAAACATTGTACCAGCCTGAACAAATTATTATGACAAACCGTTGTAATCAAAAGCGTCTTGAATATATGAAAAAAACGTATGGAGTCCGGATCGAAACCAATAAAGAAAAAGCGGTAAAAGAAGCCGATATTGTCATTTTAGCGATGAAGCCGAAAGACGCGGCAGAAGGCATCATTTCCATTGCTCCAATGATTGGCGAACATCAGCTGATCATTTCCGTGCTGGCTGGCGTTACGACGGAAACCATCGTTTCACTAATTGGTAAAAACGTTGCGGTGATTCGCGCCATGCCAAATACGTCAGCAACGATCGGTCAGTCTGCCACTGCCATCTCTCAAGGCCGTTTTGCTACTGAAACACATTTGGCGATTGCGAAAACGTTGTTTGAGACGGTGGGCATTGTCACGGTCGTTCCTGAACATGATTTGCACGCCGTTACAGGGCTTTCCGGAAGCGGACCTGCCTATGTCTATTATTTAGTGGAAGCAATGGAAAAAGCGGCGGAAGAAATCGGACTTGACCGTACTGTCGCAAAAGAATTGATTTTGCAAACAATTATCGGCGCGGCACAAATGTTGCAAGCAACGAACAAACATCCTTCTATCTTGCGCAAAGAAGTAACTAGTCCGGGCGGAACGACCGAAGCTGGCATTCAAGTGCTGGAGCGTTACCGATACCAGGAAGCGGTTGTTGCTTGTATCAAACGGGCAACGGAGCGATCTGAAGAGTTAGGAAAAGCGCTTGTTTCTTCTTCTCTTCCTCGCGCTGCCGCTCCATCTCGCTAAATGTTGTAAGTGAAATCCTCTTCGCATAGTACGTATCGTTTTTCTTCTCCAAGTAAACGTGCTATTATTCAATTGAAAACGACATTACTTGGGGGGAAAAACAGAGAATGAAAACGATGCTTTTTTCACCGTATACGATACGCGGGGTTACTATCAAAAACCGGATTGTTATGTCTCCTATGTGTATGTATTCTTGCGATACAGAAGATGGAAAAGTACGAAATTGGCATAAAATTCATTATCCGACACGTGCTGTCGGCCAAGTCGGTCTTATTATCGTTGAAGCGACTGCCGTTGCTGCTCAAGGAAGAATTTCGTCACGCGACTTAGGAATCTGGAGCGATGAGCATGTAGATGGATTGCGTGAATTAGCCTCGCTCGTCAAAGAGCATGGAGCTAAAATCGGCATCCAGCTTGCCCATGCCGGGCGCAAATCGGAAGTAGATGGAGAAATTATCGCTCCTTCAGCAATTCCATTCAGTGAAAAAACACGCACCCCGAAAGAAATGACAAAAGCAGACATTGAAGAAACGATCCAAGCGTTCCAAAATGGCGCGCGCCGCGCCAAAGAAGCTGGTTTTGATATCATCGAAATTCACGGTGCCCACGGCTATTTAATTAATGAATTTTTGTCGCCGCTATCGAACCGGCGGCAAGACGAGTATGGCGGTTCACCAGAAAACCGCTACCGCTTTTTAGGAGAAATTATCGATGCCGTAAGAGAAGTATGGGACGGACCGCTCTTTGTGCGCATTTCCGCTTCTGATTACCACCCGGAAGGCTTGACGGTCAAAGATTATATTCCATATGCAAAACGCATGAAAGAACAGGGAGTCGACCTTATCGACGTAAGTTCTGGAGCTGTCGTTCCCGCAAATATCCATGTGTATCCAGGCTACCAAGTTCCGTTTGCGGAAACGATTCGCCGTGAAGCGAATATTGCCACTGGCGCAGTTGGGCTCATTACTTCCGGTCTGCAAGCGGAAGAAATTTTAAGAAGCGGCCGCGCGGATTTAGTATTCCTTGGGCGCGAACTGTTGCGCAACCCATATTGGCCATACGCCGCCGCAAAAGAGTTGGGAACTGCGATTTCCGCCCCAGTACAATATGAGCGGGGATGGCGTTTCTAAAGCTGCCGATTTTCCGGCAGCTTTATTTTTTTCGCGGAATGATAAAAGAAGAAAAATCGGATGCCAACTCCGTATTCGGAAACAACTCTCTTGCCTGCTCTAGCAGTTCTTCACTTAGCGTTCCTTGATATCGGGAACTAATATGAGTTAAAATCAGTCTCTTTACTCCAGCGAGTTTCGCCACTTCCGCCGCTTGGACAGCGGTAGAATGAAAATAATCATGCGCCAAAGCGCTATCCTCTGCCGCAAACGTTGCTTCGTGAACGAGCACATCTGCTTCTTTCGCCAGTTCCACGCTCGCTTCGCAATAGCGTGTATCGCCAAGAATCGTGACAATTCTCCCTTTTTGTGGAGGACCGACAAAATCGCGCCCATCAATGACCGTACCGTCGTCTAACTGCACCGTTTTCCCCAGTTTAATTTGTTGATAAATAGGACCAGGACGAATGCCGAGCGCCTTCAATTTATCTACTAAAAGTGTGCCAGGCAAATCTTTTTCCACAACCCGAAAGCCATAGGAAGGGATGCCGTGATCGAGCTGCTTGGCAATCACTAAAAATCGTTCGTCCTCAAAAATCGTTCCTTCCTCGATTTCGACAACTTGCAGGTCGTATTTCAAACGTGTGCAACTAACGGAAAGCGATATTTCGATAAACGCTTGAATTCCTTTCGGGCCATATATGGTTAACGGTGTATCACCGCCTTGAAAAGAGCGGCTGCCAAGCAATCCCGGCAACCCGAAAATATGATCACCGTGAAGATGGGTGATAAAAATATTTTCAATTCGTCTCGGACGAATGGACGTATGTAAAATTTGATGTTGTGTCGCCTCTCCGCAATCAAATAACCACGTTGCCCCGCGTTCTTCTAATAGCTGCAGCGCAATCGATGATACGTTTCTTTCCTTTGCCGGTACTCCAGCTCCTGTACCTAAAAACAATAATTCCAACGCACCCACTCCTTATGTAAAGCAACTTTTGTCTGTTGTTAGCGTATCAATGTTTCGTGTCTTATTTCAACACTCTTTTACAAAAACATAAAATGTTTGCGTTCATCGCCATAAATCTCTACAATTAATTACTTGAAGAGACAAATTTGGCTAAAGCGAGGTACATATCGTGAACAACATGGATCCGAAATCATTAATTGTGATTTTTGGTGCAACTGGTGACTTAGCAAAACGCAAGTTGTTTCCTTCTATTTACCGATTATATGAAAAAGGAAAACTGTCCGAAGAATTTGCCGTTGTCGGTGTCGCACGACGACCGTTATCCAATGATGAGTTTCGCAACTATGTCCGTCAATCAGTGGAAAATGCGCTTAATCAAGAATTAAGCGATCAGCGCTTCGTATCTCATTTTTATTATCATCCATTCGATGTAACCGATACGGCTTCTTACCAGCAATTAAAGTCATTGCTTCAACAGTTAGATGAAATATATCATGTTGATGGAAACCGCATTTTTTATTTAGCGATGGCGCCAGAATTTTTTGGCACGATTACGTCCCGCTTAAAATCGGAAGGTCTTACCGCGACAAACGGCTGGAAGCGGCTCGTCATTGAAAAACCGTTCGGTCATGACCTTCAAAGCGCACAACAACTAAATGAAGAAATTCGTCAATCGTTTTCGGAAAATGAAATTTACCGCATCGACCATTATCTTGGCAAGGAAATGGTGCAAAACATCGAAGTAATCCGTTTTTCGAACGCAATTTTTGAACCGCTTTGGAACAACCGGTTTATTTCTAACATTCAAATTACGTCAAGTGAAACGCTTGGTGTCGAGGACCGCGGACGCTATTACGACCATTCCGGAGCGCTTCGCGATATGGTGCAAAATCACATGCTTCAGATGGTCGCGCTCTTGGCGATGGAACCGCCGATTAAACTGACAACCGATGACATCCGCAACGAAAAAATAAAAGTGCTTCGCGCGCTTCGGCCAATTTCTCACGAGGAAGTAGACCAATACTTTGTACGAGGACAATACGGCAGAGGAATCGTCAACGGAAAAGAAGTCGTAAGCTACCGTGAGGAAAATAACGTCGATCCAAACTCCAATACAGAAACGTTTGTAGCTGGAAAGTTGATGATCGATAATTTCCGTTGGGCCGGCGTGCCGTTTTATATTCGCACAGGTAAACGCATGACAGAAAAATCAACAAAAATTGTGGTCCAATTTAAAGATGTGCCAATGAACTTGTATTATCGGACAAATGAAAAAATCCAGCCAAACTTATTGATTATTCATATTCAGCCGGATGAAGGCATCACCCTTCATTTAAACGGTAAAAAAAGCGGCGAATATATGAAAACAACACCAATTAAATTAGACTACTGCAACAACTGCATCGATGGCATTAACACGCCAGAAGCGTATGAAAAATTGTTATATGACTGCATGCGCGGTGATGCGACAAACTTTACGCATTGGGATGAAGTAGCCGCTTCATGGCAGTTTGTCGACCCTATTTCCGAAGTATGGGAAAATACAAAAGCTATCGATTTTCCAAACTATGAAGCCGGATCGATGGGACCGAAAGCTTCAGATGAATTACTGCAAAAAGATGGATTCCATTGGTGGCCGATTTGCCACCCTAAACAATAACGAAGGGAGCTAATGAAACGATGAAATTTTATGACGTGACCGCACCAATTTTTGAAGGAATGCCTGTCTATAAAAATAAACCGGAAAAGCAACCGAAACTAACGAGCGTGACAAATGATTACGTCACGGAATCCCGTATTGACATGGATGTACATACCGGAACCCATATCGATGCGCCGCTTCATATGGTCAAAGGCGGCGAAACGTTTGAAACGATTTCTCTCGACCGCCTTGTTGGCACATGCAAACTATTCGATCTTACGCATGTGAGCGATAAAATTTCGAAAGAGGATATCGCTTCATTAGATATTCATGAAAATGATTTTGTATTGTTTAAAACGAAAAACTCGCTAGAAGATGCCTTTAATTTTGAATTTATTTATGTTGCTGAAGATGCGGCCCGGTATCTTGCCGATAAAAAAGTTCGTGGCGTTGGCATCGATGCCCTAGGCATTGAACGAAGCCAGCCGGGGCATCCGACGCATAAAACGTTATTTTCCGCAGGTGTGATCGTGATCGAAGGGCTGCGGTTAAAAGACGTTCCAGAAGGCTCATACTTTATGGTCGCAGCACCGCTTAAACTTGTCGGCACGGACGCCGCGCCGGCGCGTGTTATTTTATTTGAAAACATGCAATAAAAAAATTCCCCTTATTGCGAGGCAATAAGGGGAATTTTTTTACTTCTTCAACCACTCTGTATGGAAAACTCCTTCTTTGTCTACACGTTCATATGTGTGCGCGCCAAAGTAGTCGCGCTGTGCTTGAATTAAGTTCGCCGGCAATGTTTCCATCCGGTAGCTGTCATAATATGCTAACGCGCTTGAGAATGCCGGAACTGGAATGCCACGCATAACAGCGATTGCAATGATTTCACGCAGCGCTTCTTGATAATTTTCCACAATTTCTTTGAAATACGGGTCTAACAATAAGTTTGGCAACTGTGGATCGCGATCGTATGCGTCTTTAATTTTTTGCAAAAATTGCGCGCGAATGATGCAGCCGCCGCGGAAAATCATCGCAATATTGCCGTACTGCAAATTCCAGTTATATTCATCAGACGCCGCTTTCATTTGCGCAAAACCTTGGGCATACGAACAAATTTTGCTCATGTACAGCGCGCGGCGCACCGCTTCGATAAAGCGGGCACGATCGCCTTCAAACGGTTTGACCGCAGGACCAGAAAGAAGTTTGCTCGCTTTCACCCGTTCGTCTTTCATCGCCGAAATAAAGCGGGCAAACACTGATTCCGTGATGATTGGAAGCGGCACTCCTAGGTCAAGCGCATTTTGGCTTGTCCATTTTCCCGTTCCTTTTTGACCGGCTTTATCTAAAATAACATCGACAAGCGGCTTGCCCGTTTCCTCATCGATCTTTGTAAAAATATCTGCCGTAATTTCGATTAAATAGCTATTTAATTCACCTTTATTCCACTCGGCAAACACTTCATGCAGCTCTTGGGCGTTTAAGCCGAGCACATGCTTTAACAAGAAGTACGCTTCGGCAATAAGCTGCATATCGCCGTATTCAATGCCGTTATGAACCATTTTCACATAATGTCCCGCACCGTCCGGACCGATGTACGTCGTGCACGGCTCGCCATCTACTTTCGCCGCAATCGCTTCGAAAATCGGACGAACAAGTTCATGCGCTTCTTTTTGGCCACCAGGCATGATGGATGGGCCTTTTAACGCGCCTTCTTCGCCGCCCGAAACACCAGTGCCGATAAAGTGAATGCCAAGTTCAGCTAATTCTTTGTTGCGGCGCTGTGTATCTTTGAAATACGTATTGCCGCCATCGATTAAAATATCACCTTTTTCTAGATATGGTTTTAATTGTTCAATGGTTGCGTCCGTCGGCGCACCTGCTTTCACCATTAACAAAATTTTCCGCGGTTTTTCAAGCGCATTGACAAATTCTTCAATGCTGTATGTACCAACAATATTTTTTCCTTGCGCTTCCTTTAAAAATTCGTCCGTCTTTTCACGGGAACGATTATACACAGCAACTGAATATCCCTTGCTTTCAATATTTAGCGCAAGGTTTTTTCCCATTACTGCTAATCCAATGACGCCAATTTGTTGTTTTGCCATCGTCAAACGTTCCTTTCTATAAACTTTTTATTTTGTTCATGAAAGAACATACCACAGTTCATTTTACCATATCAAGTTTTTCAATTATATTTAGAACAGCTTTCCGCGGACATAATGTTTCTGAAAAAAAGAAGTCCCGGTTTCAGGACTCTGTAAGATTATCTTAATATATGCCATAGTGATGGCCGTATGGATGATGCGGGAAGTGATGATGGTGATAATGGTAATACGGATAGTGATAAGGATAATACGGATAATGATGATAATGATACGGGTAATAATGATGTGGATAGTATCCACCAGCCGGATACATTTCAAATTGTCTGTCGTCCATTTAAAATTCCCTCCTTGATAATAGAATGAAGTTCATTTCTTCCTTTTCTAGTTCTAGGATATGTGCGGAATGCAAAAAGGTATAGGCGAAAACCTAAAAATAAAAAGGCTGCATCAAGCAGCCACTCCTCATGATTCCTTGTTTTCTTGCACCAACACTTGCTTCGCATATTCACGAAAGTCATCGAGATGTTTTTCGACAATCATTTGAACGATCTGCAAATTAATTTCCTGATAATCATGGACCGCAATATTGCGAAAACCGACCATTGCTTTCATTTTCTTCATAACCGATTCAGTAATGATATGATTTTTGTAAAGCAATTCGAACGCGTCACGGCTTGTTTGTGGAATACCTAATTTTTTTTCTGCCACAATATGCATAGCGATATCGATGCTTGCCTCACATGCCCGTTGTATATTCAAAATAATGGAGTCTTGTTTTGTATAGTTTTGTAAATTTTTCGGATTGTTATCATATTCTTCGTTTATTCTTTTGATGCAGCGCTCAATAACGCTAATTTTGTTGAGGATGACATCATTATTCATACACCGCTCCCCTTTTGCGAATCCGCTCGAGAATTTCTGCCCGCTCTTCGTTTAATTTCGCATATTCCTTGAACACTTTCATCTCAAATTGTGCTTTTTTATCATCATCGGCACAATACAGCACTTTCCCCTTCCCAACAACTTGCGCTTGAAAAACGGTCGCTGCTTCTTTCAAATCAACTAAGTCAACGTCACAATTCAAGATTGCCGCAAGCTCCCCGGCAATCATAAACCGTTCGTAATGGCTTAATGTTCGTTCGCTTAAAAAAGCAAGATCAATATCGCTATCTTGCCGCGCTTGTTGTTGCGCTTCAGAACCGAAAAGATAGATGACATAAGGATTTATTTTTTTTACAAGAAATTGGACAATGGTTTGAAAATCATGATTCATTAGACTCTCTCCGTTTCTAAGGAAAAAGCCGCACTATAAATATGCTCCTTAATCGCTTTCGTCCCTTCCAAATGGGCAAATAATCGGTTTGGGTCAATTAATGTAATCAACCGCTCCGGCAAGCTGGCGATCCCGACAAGATATGGTGTTTGCTCGTACGCAAGCATATTCACTTGCTTTACTGCTTCTTCCGGAATATCGAGAATCTCTTTCGCCTCATCGACAATAAACGCAACGGAAATATCTTCGGCCTTGGTGACAACAAGACGCGTCCTACCCGTTTCTTCAAAAGGACGACCGTACAACAGTTTTCGCGTATCAAGCACCGGCACCAACTCGCCGCGAATGCGAATGACTCCGACCATATAATCTGGCATTTGCGGAACGATTGTTGGAGCCATCATTTTTTCAATGGAAATGACAAGCTCAACCGGTATCGCATATTGTTCACGCTCCAATTGAAAAACGACAAATTTTTTCATTCGACCGTCTCCCCTCACCGTCTATCGCTCTACTCTATTTCTATATAGAAAGAAGCATCCAAACAATGGATGCTCCGTTATTATTTTGCCACTTCTTCAACGATTGCGACAACCATTTCCGTTAATTTGACAAGCTCTTCAATCGGCATGCGTTCATTCGTCGTATGAATATCTTCGTAGCCAACTGCTAAGTTCACTGTCGGAATGCCAAAACCGGCAATGACGTTCGCATCGCTGCCGCCGCCGCTGCGAAGCAATTCGCACGGACGCCCGATTTTTGCCGCGGCGCGTTTTGCAACCTCCACAACATGGTCGCCGTCGCCGAACTTAAATCCTGGATACATCACCTCGACATCTACTTCGGCGCGTCCTCCCATTTCTTTGGCAACCGTTTCAAATGCCTCTTTCATTTTTGCGACTTGGGCTTCCATCTTTTCCGGCACTAAGGATCGTGCTTCTGCTAAAATATCGACGCGGTCGCAGACGATGTTCGTTTGCGTTCCACCTTCAAAACGGCCGATGTTTGCCGTTGTTTCTTCATCAATGCGGCCGAGCGGCATTTGAGCAATTGCTTTTGCGGCGATCGTAATTGCCGATACGCCTTTTTCAGGAGCAACGCCGGCATGCGCCGTTTTTCCGTGAACAACGACTTTCAATTTTGCTTGTGTCGGCGCGGCAACGACGATGTTTCCGACTTTGCCATCGCTGTCTAACGCATAGCCAAATTTTGCTTGAATCAATGACGGATCGAGCGCTTTCGCTCCGACAAGGCCAGATTCTTCCCCGACCGTAATGATAAATTGAATCGTGCCATGCGGAATGTTTTGCTCTTTTAAGACGCGAATCGCCTCGAACATCGCCGCCAATCCCGCTTTATCGTCCGCTCCTAAAATCGTCGTTCCATCGGTCACGACATATCCATCTTGGATGGACGGCTTCACTCCTTTTCCAGGAACAACGGTATCCATATGGGACGTAAAATAAATCGGGTCCACCCCTTCTTTTGTCGCTTCTAACGTACAAATTAAGTTTCCAGCGCCATGTCCGGTTTTCGCCGCTGCATCATCTTCAATGACATGCAGTCCAAGCGCTTCAAATTTTTGCTTTAATACTTTGGCGATTTCTCCTTCATGCTTTGTCTCCGAATCGATTTGCACGAGTTCCAAAAATTCGTCGACTAAACGTTGCTGATTGATCATGTTCGTTCTTCCTCCTACTTATGTACTCATTTAAAAGTATACCCGATTTAACCAACGATTGCGAAAAATTGTTTTTGAAGAATAAAAAAGCTCAGTTTCCATGATCGATGCCGATGCCCCTTGACAGCCTGAAAAACACACTCCTGTCAAATCACGTTCTAAAAAGATGGAACGCACTTTAATGTTCGCGGCATAAATATGCCAATAGTTAGCGGTGACTCTTTCTATTTTTGAAAAATAAAAAACGATTCGAATCAATCAAACCCGCCGCCACAGATGATCGTGACAGCGGGTTTCATTGTTTTACAACGGAATATTTCCATGTTTTTTCTTCGGACGTTCCTCGTGTTTATTCCGAAGCATCTCGAGCGCTTGGATGAGTTTGATTCTCGTATCACGCGGATCGATGACATCATCGACCATGCCGTATTTCGCCGCAACGTATGGGTTGGCAAATTTACTGCGATATTCTTCGATCTTTTGCGCCCGCGTTTCTTCCGGATTTGGGCTGTTTTCGATTTCGCTTGCAAAAATGATATTCGCCGCTCCTTGCGGACCCATGACGGCGATTTCCGCATTCGGCCACGCGTAAACGACATCGGCGCCAATCGACTTGCTGTTGAGCGCCACATACGCGCCGCCGTATGCTTTCCGCAAAATGACGGTAATTTTCGGGACGGTCGCCTCGGAATATGCATACAAAATTTTCGCTCCGTGGCGAATGATGCCTCCATGTTCCTGCTTGACGCCCGGGAAAAAGCCAGTAACATCTTCAAATGTAATAATCGGGATGTTAAATGAGTCACAGAAGCGGATAAATCGCGCCGCTTTATCCGATGAATCAATATCAAGCCCGCCAGCCATAAATTTCGGCTGATTGCACACAAGCCCGACGACTTCGCCTTTAATGCGAGCAAAACCGATGACAATATTTTTAGCAAAATCTTTTTGTACTTCCATAAACGAACCTTCATCAACGACCTGCAAAATGACGTTGCGCACATCATACGGACGGACTGCGTCAATCGGCACAATATCCGCTAAATCAGGCCGATAATCGTCTCCGTTTGGAATCGGGCCAAACGGCGGTTTTTCTTGATTGTTTTGCGGCAAATAACTTAACAGCTGCCGCACTTTATTAAGCACTTCTTCCTCGGTTGCACCGGAAAAGTGGGCGTTGCCGCTGATCGTGTTGTGGACGCGGGCGCCGCCTAAATCTTCGGCGCTAATTTTTTCCCCTGTCACCGCTTCGATCACTTTCGGTCCTGTAATAAACATTTGGCTCGTTTTTTCCACCATAAAGACAAAATCGGTGATCGCCGGCGAATATACGGCACCACCCGCACAAGGCCCCATGATTACAGAAATTTGCGGAATGACACCGGAATAAATCGAGTTACGGTAGAAAATATGGCCATAACCATCTAACGACAAGACTCCTTCTTGAATGCGCGCCCCGCCTGAATCGTTGAGACCAATTACAGGTGCGCCTGTTTTTGCGGCTAAATCCATAATATTCGCAATTTTTTTCGCGTGCATTTCTCCAAGCGCACCGCCGAATACGGTAAAATCTTGGGAAAAGACAAATACGGTGCGGCCGTTGATTTTCCCATATCCGGTCACAACGCCGTCTCCTGGGCCTTTTTTTCCATCTAAACCGAAATCGGTACAACGATGCTCGATAAATGGATTCAGTTCCACAAATGTTCCTTCATCAAGAAGCAAATCAATACGCTCACGGGCTGTCAGTTTTCCTTTGGCGTGCTGCTTTTCAATTTTATCGTCACCGCCGCCTAATTCGATTTCGCGGCGGCGGTCGTATAACTCATTAATTTTATCATACATGTCTGTCATTATTGTTGTATTTGCCATTATTGCTGCACCTCCGCATCCGTCTTTTCGCAAAGTTCATACAAAACGCCTCCTGTTGATTTCGGATGCATAAACGCAACGAGCGCCCCGCCAGCGCCGCGTTTTGGTGCATCTTGAATCATGCGAATTCCTTTTTCCTTTAATTCATTAATACGTTCTTGAATATGATCAACACCAAGTGCAACGTGATGAATTCCTTCTCCTCGTTTTTCGATAAACTTAGCGATCGCACTATCTGGCGACGTCGGCTCTAATAATTCAATTTTTGTCTCTCCTGCCTTTAAAAAAGCGACTTTTACTTTTTCTGATTCCACTTCCTCGATGCCAAGCAACTTCAGCTGCAAAATATCGGTATAAAATGGCAACGCTTTCTCGATAGACTTAACGGCAATTCCAACATGGTCTACTTTTTTTACATCCATTGTCCAATCCCCTTTGCTGTAGAATGTTGCGAACATTAAGTATATTCGCTATTTCGACAAAAAATCCTGCTTTTTCTCTTACAATCATGGACAAGTTTTTCCCTTGTCCCCCTGTTTTCATCACGGTACAATGATAGACAGGAACGTTTGTAATAAGGAGGTGTGGACCTGGTTACTAAAATTGTTGTCGTGTACTGATCGATGGAAGGAATGGTGCACGACAGGTGCCGTCGCTGACAGCGATCCACGGGGTATCTTTCACAGCAGGTGAGACATAAGGACTCCCTTCCTGATGGAACCCAGGTGTTTCCTGAGCGGCAAGCAGTTTTACTGGTTCCATCGCGATGAATCGATTTTTATATTAGTAACCAGGAACGGAAATGTCCCGCAAAAAAACACAAAAATTAGTCGTTTATTTAATGCTGATCGCTATGCTCATCACAACGATTTTAACCGGCATCAGCATGTGGGTTTAATAAGAAAAGCGGAGGCGGCCCAATTTCGCCTAAAGGCTGCCCATATCCTTCGTGTGGTGAATGTTGCCTTCTTGGCTTTGCGAAACACTTTTTTGCAGATGCAAAAAGGCAAGCTTCATTATTGCGGAGCTTGCCCTTTTATAGTCATAGTGCGCCATACCGTTTGGCAATTGCATAAAACGATTCGTTGCTGCGAACAATCACTACTTTTGTGCCAATCGGGATTTTTTCATACAATTGTTCGACATCGCGATTGTACATGCGCACACAGCCTTTCGATACATATTTTCCGATGGATGATGGATTATTCGTTCCATGAATCCCATATATGCGTCCGTCCGTTCCTCTAGCATTAAATCCAACCCACCGTGTTCCAAGCGGATTGTTCGGCGCACCGCCCGGGATATTTTGTTTGCGATAATATGGGTTTTCCGCCTTGACAGTAACCATAAACAATCCTTCTGGCGTTAGTGACTCATTAAAACCAGTGGCGACAGGATATACGGCTTCAATTTTTCCGTTATGAATAAAGGCGAGTTGATTGACCGCCTTATTGATAATAATAAACGGTTTTGTTTCTGCCGTCCCAGAAGCGGGGATGGATAAAAATGAAAATAACATAAGCATCATTGTTAATATAAAGCGCATATTTCCCACACCCTTTGTTTTTCTTTGTTATAGTGTGAGGCAAAAGGGGAGTGGGCATACATATTTGTTACATGGCAGCAGAAGCCCGTTTTTTTCCTTCTGAAACACGAAATTGACTTTTTATAATCAAATATTGTTCAAGTTCTTTCACCAAGTGCAGCAAAGCAGCCCGTTCCTCAAATTCTTCTCGCGTTTTTGGAAGAGGCATTGTTTCAAACCTTTTTTTCATACAATGAAGTTCACGAAGAAAGCGGTCTGCCGTATTTCCCGGATGAACGGCATCGCTTAATTTGTCGATAAAATCGGCGACAATGTTGCGTTGCTCCACCGTATAAGTGAGTGATGTGACAAGCGGCAATACTCGTTCAATAATTTCCAGTTGCTTCTCTCTCATTCGAAAATAATGATAATATCCTTCTTCACTTCGCAGCATATGATTTTCAACATTTCTTATCGCAAGCAGTTTTGCCTTTTGTAAAATATCTCCTGCTAGCGTCAATTCTTTTCCATCCCAATCGATTTCATTGGTGCGCAAGTAACGAACGATCTCCTTCAGAATAATGCGAAATAAATCTTCAACAATGCGCTGGTATTCCTTTAATTGCTTTTCCGCACTTGGCATATACATATTCATTAATAAGGCAACACTAATGCCGATTAAAATAAGCAACAATTCATTGCAAATAATTTCCCACGTAAACTTCCTTGCTGCGTACAAATGGAGAATAATAACCGAACTTGTCGCAATCCCTTCATTTACTTTTAACCACACTGTTGTTGGAATAAAAAAGAGCAGCATCAATCCGACGGTAAACGGGTAATACCCTATTCCTTGAAAAAAAATATACGAAAACAGCATCGCGACAACACATGCGACAAAACGAGCCCATGCGGCTTTTAACGATCTTTTTTTCGTTACTTGAACGCATAAAATCGTAATGATGCCGGCAGAAGCAAAATTATGTAATCCCGCTAGCTGAGCGATGCTAATTGAAAGCGCGGTGCCTATTGCTGTTTTCGCTGTGCGATATCCAATCTTCACCATTTTTTCATTCTCCTGCTTAAAAAAGTAAAAAAGATGATCCAAGGGACCATCTTTTTATTGTACTTGATTATAGCATCTTTTCAAGGAATTCTTGAGCCCGCTTGCTTTTCGGAGATGTGAAAAATTCTTGCGGGGGCGCGTCCTCGACGAGCTGGCCGCCGTCTAAAAACAACACCCGGTCGGCAACTTCGCGGGCAAAGCCCATTTCATGCGTAACAATCGCCATCGTCATTCCCGTATGGGCAAGCGACTTCATGACTTCAAGCACTTCTTTGACCATTTCCGGATCCAACGCTGACGTTGGTTCGTCAAACAACATTACATCCGGCGACATGGCAAGCGCCCTCGCAATCGCTACGCGCTGTTTTTGGCCTCCCGACAGCCGGCTTGGATATTCGTTTGCCTTTTGTTCCAATCCGACCTTTTTCAACAGTTCGATTCCTTTCGCTTCCGCTTCGGCCTTTGTCATTCCTTTTACTTTAATCGGCGCATACGTGACGTTTTCAAGCACGGTCATATGCGGAAACAAATGGAAATGCTGAAACACCATGCCGACATGCTGGCGCACTTTCATGATGTTTGTCTTTTTATCTGTAATTTCCTCGTCACCGATCCAAATTCTCCCCCTTGTCGGTTCTTCCAACAAGTTTAAGCAGCGTAAAAACGTGGATTTTCCTGACCCAGATGGACCGATAACCGCCACTACTTCGCCTTGCTTAATCGTTGTTGTAATTCCTTTTAATACTTCTAATTTGCCAAACGATTTATGCAAATCTTCTACTTTAATCACTTTTTCTCAATCTCCCTTCTAACGCTTTGCCAAGCAGCGTAAGAAGCATGACTAAAACGTAGTAAATAAGCCCAGCAATCAACAGCGGCTCAATATACCGATACACTTGTCCGCCAACGATGTAAGCACGCCGCATGACATCCATCGCTCCAATTACCGTTACAACGGCAGATTCTTTCGTCAATGTAATAAATTCATTCATCAATGCCGGCAAAATATTTTTCAGCGCTTGCGGCAAAATAATATCACGCATCATTAGCTTGTACGGAACACCAAGCGCCAGCGCCGCTTCCCGCTGCCCTTTATCAACGGCTAAAATGCCGGCGCGGATGATTTCAGAAACATAGGCGGCAGAGTTTAGCCCGAACGCGATGACCGCTGCGGGAAATGCGTCAATTTCAACACCGGTAAGCTGCGGTATTCCAAAATAAATAAGGACAAGCTGCAACACAAGCGGCGTGCCGCGAAATACGGATGTATACGCATCGGCAAACCATGTCAAAACCTTCATTCTGCCAATTTTCATTAACGCTAAAATAACTCCAAGCACAAACCCTAACAACACCGCGAAAACGACAATTTTTAATGTAACTGCAATTCCTGCTAATATAAATGGAATTGATGGAACAATTTGTGAAAAATCTAAGTTCACCGACCCTTCATCCTTCCTTGCAACATAGTGAAAACGTTCAAAAAGGACCCCCCTTTTTGAACGCATTACAAATTATTGGTCAAACCATTTTTTAATCAACTTGTCCACTTCGCCGTTTTTCATTTTTTCTTGCAATACTTTGTTAAATTCATCGCGCAGCTTGCTGCCTTTCGGGAAGGCGATAGCGGAGCCTGCTTCTTGTTCGCTTGTTGGAATCGTGTGCCCTTCTAATTTGCCATTGCTATTTTTCAAATACCCTTTTGCAACTGTATCTTCGATAATTGCTGCATCAAAGCGCCCTGCTTGAATCTCTTGAATTAACTCCGGAATGCGGTTGCGGCTTTCAATTTTCATGTCAACTTTTTTTGCAATTTTATTTGCTTCTCCTTCTTGAATCGAGCCGGTTTGAACACCAACCGTTTTTCCTTTTAAATCCTCAACTGTTTTAATGCCGCTTCCTTTCTTGGAAACGATCATGTTTCGCGCTACATAATACACATCCGAGAAATCAACGTTTTTCTTGCGTTCTTTCGTTGGAGTCATCCCCGCTAATACAAAATCTACTTTTCCTGACTGCAATGCCGGAATCAACCCGGTAAAGTCCATATCGACAATTTCAAATTCATATCCTAATTCTTTCGTAATCATCTTTGCTAAATCGACATCAAACCCGATAATTTCATTGCCTTTTGTGGTATCGATATATTCAAATGGCGCATAGTCGGCGGAAGTACCCATTCTTAACACTTTCTTTTGTTCTCCGCTTCCGTTTTTCTGTTCTCCGCCTGTGCCGCATGCCGAGAGCAAACCAATTAATAAAATGCTAGCAATAAAAAGCAACAATGATTTTTTCATACGGTGTCTCTCCCTCTCTTCTCAAAAGTTTAAATAATTTTTATAATATTGCGAAATAAGTTTTGAAGATTAATAAAATACATACTTGTTTTTTTGAATATATATTCTATGTTTTGTATATTAACACACATAGTAATAATTATGCAATCTATTTTTTAATTATAAATAAATTATTTTTGCTTTTTGAGAATAACAAAATAAATAACGGAGCTGAAAAATTCAGCTCCGTTATACTTCATCGCAATATTGATCAAACGCCGCCTGCAGCTTTTGGACGACTTCGATCGGCTCGTGCCCTTCGATTTCATGACGATGAATCATCGTACAAAGCTTGCCGTCCTTTAGTAAAGCGAAAGATGGAGAAGAAGGCGGCTGTCCTTCAAAATATTCCCTTGCTCGCGCTGTTGCCTCTTTATCTTGGCCGGCAAATACGGTTACAAGATGGTCTGGACGTTTGTCATAATGAATCGCATGCGCCGCTGCAGGACGGGCAATGCCCCCCGCACAGCCGCATACCGAGTTAATCATTACAAGCGTTGTGCCCGGTCGCTTAAATGCGGCATCCACTTCTTCAGGTGTACGCAATTCTTCAAAGCCAGCCTCCACGATTTCGCGGCGCGATTGTTCCACGATATCATTAAATAGCGGAAATTGAAACATGCTCAAGCACCTCCTTTTCTTATCGTATCACATTTTTCCATTATGACCTACTTTCATATATCTTAATGAGCTCTCGCACCGCGGAAGTAACGGATTGTGTTCCGGAAATAACGTTATTTTCAATGACCGGTAGCTTTTCTTTTACTGCGGGATGGGAAAAGAAACTCGTTTCTAAATAATCTTTAATCATTGAGTAAATCCAATCTTTTTGCTGATGGCGCCGGCGCATGTCAAACACGCCTGATTGTTTCGTCGTTTCTACAAACTTCTGAATCACGTTCCAAATTTCTTCGATGCCTTCTCCTAAAAGAGCCGAACACGTATATGCTTTTGTCTCCCACCCTGGTGTTGCTGGGCGCAAATAATGAAGAATCTGATTATACTCTTTTTGCGCGGCCAGCGCTTTTGGCTTATTGTCTCCGTCCGCTTTATTAATGACAACCGCATCGGTTAATTCCATAATTCCGCGTTTTATTCCTTGCAAATCGTCCCCAGCTCCTGTTAAAACAAGCATTAAAAAGAAATCGACCATGCCGCGTACGACAAATTCGCTTTGCCCGACACCGACCGTTTCTACCAAAATAACATCATATCCTGCCGCTTCGCAAAGCATCATCGTCTCACGCGTTTTTCGGTGCACACCGCCGAGCGCTCCTCCTGATGGCGACGGACGGATAAATGCACGCGGATGGCGCGCTAACGACTCCATCCGCGTTTTATCGCCAAGAATACTGCCGCCTGTTAAAGAACTGCTCGGGTCAACCGCTAATACGGCAACACGGTGCCCTTGTTCGCATAAAAACGTGCCAAACGCTTCAATAAACGTGCTTTTTCCTGCTCCCGGCACGCCGGTGATGCCAATGCGGATCGATTTTCCGACATGTGGAAGCAGTTCGTTTAACACTTGTTGGGCAATGTCCATATGCTTGGGCGCATTGCTCTCAACAAGGGTGATTGCCTGGGCTAAAATCGTGCGGTCATTGTTCAACACGCCTTCGACATATTCTTTTACTGACCTTTCTTTCCGCTTCACCCAACGTTTTGGCGAAGCGGAAGCAGTGGTTTTCACATAAGCGGTCGCAAACTCATTTTCTCTCTCTTTTTCCACCCATTCAGGGCGATGCGTCCGTTCGCCGTTCATTGCCTCACTTCCTCGTAGCCGAGACGTTTATAAATTTCTTTCAATACTTTTTCCGCTGCGGTTGGAATGACCGTGCCTGGTCCGAAAATCGCCGCCGCTCCATGCTCATACAAAAATTCATAGTCTTGCGGCGGAATAACGCCGCCGACGACGACAATAATGTCTTCGCGGCCAAGCTTCCGCAATTCCTCCACTAATTGCGGCAATAATGTTTTATGCCCGCCGGCAAGCGAACTGATTCCAACGACATGGACGTCGTTTTCGACCGCCTGACGCGCCGTTTCTTCCGGAGTTTGGAACAATGGACCGATATCGACGTCAAATCCTAAGTCGGCAAAGGCAGTGGCGATCACTTTCGCTCCTCGGTCATGGCCGTCTTGCCCCATTTTCGCTACCATTAAACGCGGACGGCGGCCTTCTAATTCATAAAATTCATTAGTCATTTTCTTTACTCGCTCGAATTGTTCTTCATTTGTGAATTCGGAGCTGTACACCCCGCTAATCGAGCGAATGACCGCTTTGTGTCGCTTCGCTACTTTTTCGATCGCGTACGAAATTTCGCCTAATGTCGCGCGGGCGCGCGCTGCCTGTACTGCAAGCTCGAGCAAGTTTCCTTCTCCCGTTTCCGTTGCTTTTGTAATCGCGTCAAGCGCTTCCTGCACTTTTTGTTCATCACGGGAAGCGCGCAGCTGTTTTAATTTTTCGATTTGCCGCATCCGAACCGCCGTATTGTCGACTTCTAAAATCTCGATTGGTTCTTCTTTTTCCGGGCGATATTTGTTGACGCCGATAATCGTTTCCGCACCAGAATCGATTCTCGCTTGGCGTCTTGCCGCCGCTTCCTCGATGCGCATTTTCGGAAGCCCCGTTTCAATCGCTTTCGCCATGCCTCCAAGGCTTTCGATTTCTTCAATATGCTTCCACGCGCGATTCATCAATTCGTTCGTTAACGTTTCCACATAGTAAGAACCTGCCCATGGGTCAATGACATTGCAAATGCCTGTTTCATCTTGCAAGTAAAGCTGTGTATTGCGGGCAATGCGCGCGGAGAAATCAGTCGGAAGCGCGATCGCTTCATCGAGCGCGTTCGTATGAAGCGACTGCGTATGCCCAAGCGCAGCGGCGTGCGCTTCAATACATGTACGCACAACGTTGTTAAATGGATCTTGCTCGGTTAAGCTCCAGCCAGATGTTTGCGAATGCGTCCGCAATGCGAGCGATTTTGGATTTTTCGGATTGAACGTTTTCATCATTTTTGCCCACATAATGCGCGCCGCACGCATTTTCGCGACTTCCATGAAATAGTTCATGCCGATTGCCCAGAAGAATGACAATCTTGGCGCGAACGAGTCAATATCAATTCCTGCTTTTAATCCTGTACGAACATATTCTAATCCGTCCGCAAGCGTATACGCCAATTCAATATCCGCCGGCGCTCCCGCTTCTTGCATATGATATCCGGAAATGCTGATGCTGTTAAACTTTGGCATGTATTTGGAAGTGTATTCAAAAATGTCAGCGATAATGCGCATCGACGTTTCCGGAGGATAAATATACGTGTTGCGCACCATATATTCTTTTAAAATATCGTTTTGAATCGTTCCGGAAAGCTTATCTTGCGTGACGCCTTGCTCTTCGGCGGTGACGATATAAAATGCCATAATTGGCAGCACCGCGCCGTTCATGGTCATCGATACCGATATTTGATCAAGCGGAATGCCGTCAAACAAAATTTTCATATCTAAAATCGAATCGACCGCCACTCCCGCTTTGCCGACGTCACCAACGACGCGCGGATGGTCGGAGTCATAGCCGCGGTGGGTCGCAAGGTCAAACGCAACGGACAGCCCCTTTTGCCCCATCGCTAAGTTGCGTCGATAAAATGCGTTGCTTTCTTCCGCCGTCGAAAACCCTGCGTATTGCCGGATCGTCCACGGCCGATTCACGTACATCGATGGATACGGTCCGCGCAAATACGGTGGAATTCCCGGCATATAATCAAGAAAATCAAAGCCTTCGATATCTTTTTTCGTATATAGCGGTTTTACGGTGATATGTTCATTTGTTTGAAACAATAAGTCATCGATGGACGCGCGCACTTTTTCTTCGATCGCCTGCTTCCATTGCTGTTCATCTGCCGTTTTTTTCGGCATGCGCAGCGAAATATTTGTAAAATCTACCTTTTTACTCATTGAGGTCCACCCCCATTTCCTTCATAAACGATACAATCGTTTCATAACAATTTGAACCGATGTGAATAAAACCATCCACGCCAGCTTGCACGAATGATTGTTCCACATCCGGCGCTTGCTTTCCAGCCACGTACAGCTTTACATTTGAATTCGCTTGCTTTAACGCTTTCGCGATGGCAGGAACGATGTCCGTGTAGCTTTCATCAGATCCGCAAATAATATAATGCGTGCCGTTTGCGTTTATTGCTTCCGACACCGCTTTCTCAGCGGTATGTATCCCTTCGCTTTTCACTACTGCCATGCCGCCGGCTTCAAAAAAGCCGGTAATAAAATCGGCGCGTGCTTTATAGTTTGGAATGGAGCCAATGTTAATTAAATGCACCGTCGGACGCGCTCCATGTTTTTCAAGATGAGCTTCCGAAGCTTTGCGCAGTTGTTCAAACGGTTCAGCCAAGCGCCATTGTTTGATCGGCTTGACGCTTACGGATGCTTCATCTGCTTTTAATGCCGCTTCGATTTCCTGAGCGGTTGCTCGACGAACTGCCATAAAAATAGCTGTCTCGATCCATCGTTTTTCACCGAATCCCGCTTGCAATTGCGCGACGTTTTCTTCGTTTAGCGCGGAAGAAGATAGTTGTTTTTCATCGTTTTCGTTGTTTTCACTCGCTTTTTGCACAGGCGCTTCCGCTAAGTTGGCGTAAAAGTTCGTTCCAACAATCTTTTCTTTCCGTTTTTTCACATTATTTTTTCGCTGTTCGGCGACGTTTTCCACTTCTGCTTGTACAAAACCGTCTTGAAGTGCTTTCACGATACCGCCTTTTTCTTCGATTTGCTGGAACAGCTTCCACGCCTCTTCCGCCACTTGCGCCGTCAATGTTTCGACATAGTACGAACCGCCGGCCGGATCGATGACATTGGCGATATGCGCTTCTTCCAACAAAATAAGCTGTGTATTGCGGGCGATTCTTCGAGAAAATTCGTCCGCGCGTCCAATCGCTTCATCAAACGGAGAGACGTGAAGACTGTCGGCGCCGCCAATGGTTGCGGCGAACGCTTCCACCGTCGCCCGAAGCATGTTTACATATGGATCGTAAACCGTTTTCGTAAAATAAGACGTGCGCGCATGCATCGCGATTTTTTGCGATGATTCGCTGCCGCCAAACGCCTGTACGATGTTGGACCAAACAAGTCTTGCTGCGCGAAGCTTTGCGATTTCCATAAAAAAGTTCGAACCGATTGCAAACGAAAAGTGGATTTGCGGCGCAATGGCATCAATCACCAATCCTCTGTCCAAGCATGCACGAATATATTCCACCGCTGTTGCGAACGCAAACGCTAATTCTTGAACCGTGTTTGCCCCGCCGTTATGGTACGGTTCGCCGCGGACAATGACCGTCTTTACACCCTGCATGTTTTCTTTTGCCCATTTCGTCACATCGGCCATCACGTCATACAATGCCGCAAGCGGGGTTGAAAGCTGGCCTTTTTCCGCAAGTGCACCGACTGGATCCATCCCAATCGTTCCGCGCACTGAGTCAAATGGTATTTGCTGTTTTTGCAAATAGGCGGCAAGCAATGCCAAAAATGAAAGCGATTGTACCCCCGCATCGATGCGAAGCGAATATTTATCCAAAGAAATGCCGGAAAACATGGCTTCGATATCGTCAACCGATGTTACCGGAAAACCTAGCCGTTCCAACACGATATGGATTTCTGTTTGCCCTCTTTCCAAATCGTGTTTAACGATTTCATTCCACTCCGTCGGACTGCTAGCTGAAATTTCCTGGCTGACCTTCCACGGCTCGCGAATATATCCGTTCGGCTTGGTTCCGCGAACATAGCCCGGAAAACCTGGATACTGTTCGACATGAGCAAGCGACTCTATGTCCTGACGCGTATAAATGGGTTTAATCGTGATATTTTCATATGTAGTCGAATAAAGTTTTTCGAATGGCTTCCCTTTTAACGACTTCTCGACTTCCTGTTTCCATTCCTCGAGGCTTGGAATGGGAAACGACTGCTGCTTCATCGCTGAAATATCGCTCAATGCGTTCTCCCCCTTATATCTTTTCTCCCATCCTTTAGAAATCGCTTTCTTTTTCATTTTTAAAAATATTGCTGATATTTTTATTGTAATATATGAGGAGAGTTCTAGCAATGAACAAAACGCAATCCGTCTTTTGATAATTTATCAAAATAAACGGCAAATATCAGGAAGGGCTGGTCCAATGCAATCCCCGCTTTCTAAAAGCTCCGCTGTAGTTATCGATAAACCCTTCTTAGAAAAGATTTGTATTAGGAGTATTATAACACGAAAAACCCCACCACAAACGAAGCTGTGGTGAGGTTTTCCTATTAATAAATCGGCGTATTATCTTTGGATATGTTTTCTAAAATTTCTTTGACGCGCGCAAGGAAGCGGCCGCAGATTAAGCCGTCCAAAACGCGGTGGTCAAGGGATAGACATAAGTTGACCATATCGCGGATGGCAATCATGCCGTCTTTGACAACCGGGCGTTTGACGATCGATTCCACTTGCAAAATCGCCGCTTGTGGATAGTTGATAATGCCCATCGATTGCACGGAGCCGAAGGAACCGGTGTTGTTCACCGTAAACGTGCCGCCTTGCATATCTTCCGGGCGAAGTTTGCCGGCGCGCGCCTTTGCGGCCAGCTCGGCGATTTCGCGTGCGATGCCTTTGATCGATTTTTCGTCGGCGTGCTTAATGACTGGAACAAATAACGCATCATCTGTTGCCACTGCGATCGAGATGTTGATGTCTTTTTTCTGGACAATTTTGTCGCCTGCCCACATCGAGTTGATCTGTGGGAATTCTTTCAATGCTTGCGCGACCGCTTTGACGAAGAAGGCAAAATATGTTAAATTGAAGCCTTCGCGTTTTTTGAATTCGTCTTTGATCGAGTCGCGATATGCCACTAAGTTCGTCACATCGACTTCGACCATCGTCCATGCGTGCGGCGCTTCGTGTTTGCTGCGAAGCATATTCGTGGCGATCGCTTTGCGCACAGGGGTGACTGGAATTTCGATGTCGCCTGCATGAACAGGAACGCTTGTCGCCGCCTGTTTTGGAACAGCTGCGGGTTCTGCTTTCGGCGCTTCTTGCACTGGTGTTGGCTGCGGTGCAGGCTGGGATGAAGCGGCCGGCTGCCCACCGGCTTTCGGAATATTTCCGGATTCGATGAGCTTTAACAAATCTTTGCGCGTAATCCGTCCTCCCAGTCCCGTTCCTTGCACTTGCTCTAAATCAATATTATGTTCTTGAGCGAGGCGAAGAACAGCTGGCGAATAGCGGCCTTTATTGGCCCGATCCGCTTTTTTTGGCGCTTGAGCAGCTGCTCCTTTTGTCTCTTCTGCTTTCGGTGCTTCCTCTTGTTTCGCTTCCGCTGCTGTTCCTTCGCCTTCCACTTCGATCGTACAAATCACGGCGCCAACCGGCAGCGTTTCTCCTTCATTCGCGATAATTTCTTTGATCACGCCCGTAAATGACGAAGGAATTTCCGCATTCACTTTATCTGTCATAACTTCGGCGATCGGATCGTATTTGTTTACTTTGTCGCCGACAGATACAAGCCATTTGCTGATCGTTCCTTCGGTGACGCTTTCCCCGAGCTGGGGCATGGTAAGTTGTTCAATTGCCACGTGGGATAACCTCCTATCTCCGTTCAAATCTGCATTTTGAATCGCAAAAATCCGTCTGCTTAAAACGCCGCTAGCTCGCGCATTGCCTTTTCGACCTTGTCCGGGTTCACCATAAAGAATTTTTCCATCGTCGGTGCGTATGGCATCGCCGGGACGTCCGGGCCGGCAAGGCGCATAATTGGCGCGTCTAAATCAAACAAGCAATGTTCGGCGATAATGGCGGCCACTTCGCTCATGACGCTTCCTTCTTTGTTATCTTCCGTAATCAGCAGCACTTTTCCTGTTTTGCTTGCCGCTTCGATAATCGCTTCTTTATCTAGCGGATATACCGTACGCAAATCAAGGATGTGCGCGGAAATGCCATCTTGCGCTACCCGTTCTGCCGCTTGCAGCGCAAAATGAACACATAATCCATACGTAATAACGGTAATATCGTCGCCCTCGCGTTTAACGTCTGCTTTGCCGATTGGCAATACATAATCTCCTTCCGGCACTTCTCCTTTAATCAGACGATACGCGCGCTTATGTTCAAAGAAAAGCACCGGGTCTTCATCGCGAATCGCCGCTTTTAATAACCCTTTTACATCATATGGTGTCGATGGCATGACAATTTTTAAACCTGGCTGGTTCGCAAAAATCGCCTCCACTGATTGCGAATGGTATAAGGCGCCGTGAACGCCGCCGCCGTATGGAGCACGGATGACGATCGGACAGTTCCAGTCATTATTGGAGCGGTAGCGAATCCGCGCCGCTTCCGAAATAATTTGGTTGACCGCAGGCATGATGAAATCAGCAAATTGAATTTCAGCAATTGGGCGCAATCCGTACATCGCCGCACCGATTCCGACCCCAACGATCGCAGATTCAGATAACGGGGTATCAATGACACGTTCTTCGCCGAACTGTTCATACAATCCTTGCGTTGCTTTAAACACCCCGCCCTTTTTTCCAACATCTTCTCCTAATACGAAGACGCGCGGGTCGCGTTCCATTTCCTCGCGAATCGCCATCGTCACAGCATCAATATAGGAAATCACTGGCATCGTCCATTCCCCCTTACTTCTCTGCATATACGTACTTTAAGGCATGTTCTGGTTCCGCGTATGGCGCCTTTTCCGCATAATCGGTCGCTTCGTCCACCTGTTTCATGACGCGGTCATGAATTTCTTTTTCTAGTTCGTCTGTTAACACACCGGCTTCTTTTAAATATTTCGCAAACGAAATAATCGGGTCTTTGGCACGCGCTTCTTCTAATTCTTCTTCGGACCGGTATGCGCGTTGATCGTCGTCGGAAGAATGCGAGGTTAAACGATAGGAAACCGTTTCAATCAATGTCGGTCCTTCACCGCGGCGGGCACGATCAGCTGCCTCTTTCACGACTTTGTACACTTCAAGCGGATCGTTTCCGTCTACCGTATAGCCCGGCATACCGTAACCGATGGCGCGGTCCGATACTTTTTCGCACGCCAATTGTTTTGAAATTGGCACAGAAATCGCGTATTTGTTATTTTCGCACATGAAAATAACAGGCAATTTATGCACGCCGGCAAAGTTCGCTCCTTCATGGAAATCGCCTTGGTTTGATGAACCTTCCCCAAACGTGACAAACGCGATAAAATCTTTCTTCTCCATTTTTGCCGCCAGCGCAATGCCAACCGCATGCGGCACTTGCGTCGTTACTGGAGATGAGCCGGTTACGATGCGATTTTTCTTTTTCCCGAAGTGGCCTGGCATTTGCCGGCCGCCGGAGTTTGGATCTTCCGCTTTCGCAAACGCGGAAAGCATTAATTCCGTCGGCGTCATCCCGAATGTTAAAACAACGCCCATATCACGGTAGTAAGGCAAAACATAATCTTTCGTACGATCAAGGGCAAACGCCGCGCCGACTTGCGCCGCTTCCTGCCCTTGGCAGGAGATAACGAACGGAATTTTTCCAGCGCGGTTTAATAACCACATACGCTCGTCGATTTTACGAGCCAACAACATCGTTTCATACATTTGCAATACCGTTTCATCGCTTAAGCCTAGCGCTTGGTGACGATTTTCAGCCATCGAAACAACCTCCCTTTATTCGCTTAAAAATGAATCGCTTTTCCATCCACGGCAAGCGCCGCTTCTGCCATCGCTTCTGATAACGTTGGATGCGGATGAATCGTATGCGCGACTTCCCACGGCGTCGCATCCAGCACGCGAGCGAGTCCCGCTTCGGAAATCATATCGGTAACGTGAGGTCCTACCATATGAACGCCAAGCAAGTCGTTCGTTTTTTGATCGGCCACGATTTTCACAAATCCTTCCGCTTCGCCAAACACGAGCGCTTTGCCGATCGCTTTAAACGGGAATTTGCCGACTTTGACATCATATCCTTTTGCTTTCGCTTCTTCTTCCGTTAAGCCGACGCTTGCGACTTCCGGACGGCTGTAGACGCATTTCGAAATCATGGTATAGTCGATCGGCGATGGATTTTGGCCGGCAATATGCTCGACAGCAACGATGCCTTCATGGGATGCTACATGTGCTAGCTGCAAGCCGCCGATGACATCGCCAATCGCATAAATATGCGATTCTTTCGTTTGGTAAAACTCGTTCGTTTGAATAAATCCCTTTTCGACGACAATATCGGTATTTTCTAAGCCGATTCCTTCAATGTTTGCCTGGCGGCCGACGGAAACGAGCATTTTTTCGGCGGTAAACGTTTTTTGCTCGCCGTTATATTCCGCTTTAATCGTCACACCATTTCCTTTTTCCAACGTTTCCGGCAAGACTTTTGCCCCTGCGACAATCGTAATGCCGCGGCGCTTAAGAAGCTTTTCTACTTCCTTGGATACATCGCGGTCTTCGGTTGGCAAAATTCGCTCCGCGTATTCCAATACCGTCACGTCGACCCCAAAATCATTCAGCATCGATGCCCATTCAATGCCAATGACACCGCCGCCGACGATAATAATGGAAGAAGGAAGTGTTTCCATTTGCAGCGCTTCATCGGATGTCATGACCAATTTGCCGTCAATGTCAAGGCCTGGCAGCGTCCGCGGACGCGAACCTGTGGCGATGATAACATTTTTCGGCACGAGCATCTCGTTTTCCGAACCGTCATTCATTTCCACGGAAATCGTCCCCGGCATCGGCGAGAAAATGGATGGGCCTAAAATGCGCCCAGTTCCGGCATAAACGTCAATTTTTCCTTTTTTCATTAAGTGTTGAACGCCTTTATGGAGCTGTTCGATAATGGCTGCTTTGCGCGCCTGCACTTTGGCGAAGTCAAGGCGTACATCGCTTGCCATGACTCCGAACGTTTCGCTGTTTTTCGTTTGTGCGTATACTTCCGCGCTTCGCAGCAGCGCCTTGCTTGGAATGCAGCCGGCATGCAGACACGTTCCGCCCAGCTTGCCTTTTTCGACAACGGCTGTTTTTAGCCCTAGCTGGGAAGCGCGAATCGCTGCCACATATCCTCCGGTGCCGCCGCCAAGGATGACAAGATCATATTCTTTTGCCATATCGTTTTCTCCTTTCTATCGCAAAACGGTTGTGTGTGCCACATTCCCGCTCGGATATACTTTGTCTTTTTCTTCGCCGCGCAACACGCGCAACGCCCCTTCCGCAAGCGCTTGCAACTCGTTTTCACCCGGGTGGACAAACACATCGGCAATCCAGTTCACACGATCAATAATTTCTTTCACAAATTGTTTTCCGTATGCAAGTCCTCCTGTTAAAATAATCGCGTCGACTTTTCCCGCCAATACGGCGCTTGCTGCACCAATTTCTTTCGCCACTTGATAGGCCATTGCGCTATAGATAAGCTTTGCTTTTTCATCTCCCGCTTCGATCATTTTTTCGACTTTCACGGCATCATTCGTGCCAAGGTAACCGACTAACCCGCCTTTTCCAACGAGCATGCTCATTACCTCATCACGATAATACTCTCCCGAGAAACATAGCGAAACGAGATCTCCCGCAGGCACCGTACCGGCTCGCTCTGGGCTGAACGGTCCTTCCCCGTCCAAACCGTTATTCACATCCACCACTCGACCTTTTTTATGAGCGCCGACGGTAATCCCGCCGCCCATATGAGCGACAATCAGGTTCAGTTCTTCATATGGTTTGCCAAGCTGCTTGGCGACACGGCGTGCTACCGCCTTTTGGTTTAGCGCATGAAAAATGCTTCTTCGTTCAATCAGCGCAAATCCCGAAATGCGGGCAATTGGTTCCAGTTCATCGACAACAACAGGGTCAACAATAAACGCGGGGATATTTAGCGCCGAAGCAATTTCATGCGCCAAAATGCCGCCAAGATTGGAAGCGTGCTGCCCAGAATAGCCTTTTTTCAAATCTTCCAGCATTTGCTCATTGACGCGGTACGTTCCGCCTTCAATCGGGCGCAAAAGTCCGCCGCGGCCGCAAACAGCGCTTAATTTGGAAAGATTGATGCCTTCTTCATCAAGCGCGTCTAAAATCGTTTGTTTACGAAACTCATATTGATCAATAATCGATGGATAGCGCTGCAGCGTTTCCGCGTCATGGCGAATCGTTTTTTCAAAAATGGAGCGTTCATCTTCAAACACACCAATTTTTGTCGAGGTCGATCCAGGATTAATGGTTAAAATGCGAAACTTCTGCTCTTGCAACGTTTGTAACCTCCATTTCTGACCATGGAAGCGGGAATCATTCTCCCGCCTCCATGTGTTGTAATTAACGACCGCGACGTCGACTTAAAATGTGATGGCCGTTTTGTAAAAATTGGCTGCGGGACTTGCGCATCGTTTCAATCCGTTCCTCCGCAAGGCGGTCTGCCGCTTTATATGTTGGAATACCATCACGTTTGGCAATCGCAAATACTTTTTCGATATTGTCGTAAATTTGTTCGATTTTTTTCATTGCACGCTCGCGATTGTAGCCGTACAACTCATCGGCAACGTTAATGACGCCGCCGGCATTGATGACATAATCCGGCGCGTACACGATGCCCATTTCATGAATGATATCGCCATGTCTTGCCTCTTTTAGCTGGTTGTTCGCCGAACCGGCAATGACTTTCGCTTTTAATTGCGGAATCGTTTGGTCGTTAATAATCCCGCCAAGCGCACATGGAGCAAAAATGTCGCAATCGACGCCGTAAATATCGTTCGGATCTACCGCTTTGGCGCCAAATTCTTCAACGGCGCGCTGCACCGCTTCTTTGTTAATGTCAGTAACAATAAGTTGCGCCCCTTCTTCATGAAGATGACGGCATAAATGATAGGCGACATTGCCGACCCCTTGCACAGCAACGACTTTTCCCTCTAATGAATCGCTGCCAAATGCTTCTTTTGCCGCCGCTTTCATACCGCGATAAACACCATAGGCGGTTGCGGGAGATGGATTTCCGGAAGAACCAAATTCAGGGGAAATTCCTGTGACATAATCTGTTTCTTGATAAATAATATCCATGTCTTCCACCGTTGTACCAACATCTTCCGCTGTAATATAGCGGCCGTTTAATCCTTGAATAAAGCGGCCGAACGCGCGGAACATCGCTTCATTTTTATCTTTGCGCGGGTCACCGATAATGACCGTTTTTCCGCCGCCAAGGTTGAGCCCTGCCGCAGCGTTTTTATACGTCATGCCGCGGGCTAAGCGGAGCGCATCTTCAATCGCTTCTTCTTCCGAGTTATACATCCACATGCGCGTACCGCCTAGCGCCGGTCCGAGCGTTGTATCGTGAATAGCGATGATCGCTTTCAATCCCGATTCTTTATCTTGGCAAAACAGCAATTGTTCATAATCGTATTTTTCCATGTATTTAAACAGTTCCATGATAACTTCCTCCCTAATGGTTTATTTGGACGCGGAACAAACCGCGAGCGCTAACGAATATAATTTGCTTTCCGCCGAATCGGCGCGTGATGTAAGGACAATCGGTGCCTTCGCCCCAGCGATGACGGCCCCGACTTTGGCATTGGCAAAATAAACAAGTGACTTATATAGCATGTTTCCCGCTTCAATGTCAGGAACAAGCAAAATATCTGCCCTTCCCGCCACTTCGCTGTCAATGCGCTTATGCTCCGCCGCTATAGCCGAAACAGCATTGTCGAGGGCAAGCGGTCCATCAATGATGCAATCTTTTATTTGTCCGCGTTTTTGCATCGTGGTCAGCGCTGCCGCATCAACGGTAGCCGGCATCGCTGGGTTGACTACTTCCACCGCCGCAAGCGGCGCCACTTTCGGCACGTCAATGCCAATTGACCGGGCTACGGCAACGGCATTCGCCACAATCTGCGCTTTTTGTTCTAAATCAGGTGAAATATTCATCGCGGCATCCGTCACAATAATGAAACGGTCATAGCCGGCAACTTCAAATACCGCGACATGGGAAAGCACCTTTCCCGTGCGCAAACCATACTCTTTGTTTAACACCGCTTTTAAAAGCGTAGCGGTCGGGATGTTCCCTTTCATCAAGACATTTGCCTCATTGAAGTGAACGGCTTTTACCGCCAGCTCAGCGGCTTGCACAGTGGAATTGGCATGGACGATTTCAATATGTCTGGAATTCTCATAGCCTTTTCGCCTCAACAGTTGCACAATTTGTTCACGGTCTCCATACAACACAAACTTTCCGAAATGGCGATCGATCGCCATCGTTACGGCATCAATTACTTCTTCATCTTCCGCTGCCGCGACGGCTACCGTCATATCGGTATATTTGGTTGCATGATCGATCAACGATTGCAGCTTCATCTTATGCACCAACCTCTTTATGAAATTTGTGGAGGCACCTTTATTAGTATGCAAAAAACGTGCCAACCCCAAAAACTTGAAAGCGCTTTATTTTTTCGTTGATTATAAGCAATAATTTGCATGGTGTGCAAATTATTGCATGCTATTTTTGTCAATATTATATTTCTCCAACTTGTAATATAAATTGCGAATCGAAATGCCCAGCGCCCGCGCTGTCGCCGTTTTATTGTTGTTGTATTTTCGCAGCGCCTGCTTGATGATGCTTGCTTCATATTGCTCCACCATCTCCTCAAGCGGACGGATTTCCGTCTCCTTCTCATTTTTATGGGGAGAAGAATCGGCTCGCGAAATATCAAGGGGCGGAATATGATGAACATCGATCATCACTTCATTAAACTTCATAAAAATCATCGCCCGGCCTAATACATTTTCCAATTCGCGAACATTTCCCGGCCAATCGTAAGCAAGCAGGAGGTCAAGCGCGGCCGAAGTGACTCCTTCGACATTGCGTCCGTAGTCTTGATTAAGTTTTTGAATTAAATGCTGGCATAGTGCGGGTATATCTTCTTTTCTCGCCCGCAATGGAGGAATATAAATTGGCATGCGATTTAACCGGTAGTATAAGTCTTCACGAAACGTTCCTTCTGCGATTGCTTTTTCCAAGTTGACATTCGTGGCGGCAATGACACGGACGTTAATCGGGATTGGCTTCGTGCCTCCAACGCGGACGATTTCCCCTTCTTGCAAAACGCGAAGCAGTTTCGCCTGCGTATTCGCAGAAAGCTCACCGATTTCGTCCAGAAAAATGCTGCCGTTGTTCGCTTCTTCAAACAAGCCGCGTTTGCCGCCGCGCTTTGCCCCGGAAAATGCCCCTTCTTCATAACCAAACAGCTCGCTCTCTAATAGTGTTTCAGGAATGGCCGCACAATTGACACGGATAAATTTGTTATATTTTCTATCACTTGCATTATGAATCGCGTGAGCAAATAATTCCTTTCCTGTGCCGGATTCGCCACGCAGCAATATCGTCACCGGCGTTTTTGCGGCTACTTTCGCTTGTTCAATTGCTACCTTTATTCCCTCTGACGTACCGATAATATCGGCAAACGAATATTTCGCTTCGAGGGTACGGATAATTTGCCTTGCCCGATTAAGCTCCGCTGTCAGCCGCTGGATCTCGGATACGTCATGAATCACCCCGACGCTGCCTTTCAGCACTCCATCGACAATAATCGGCGCTACATTCACGACCACGTCGCGGTTTTTCGGCCCGACTTTCATGCGCACCCCGCGGACGGGCCGTCGCGTTTTGAGCACTTGCATATGCATGCTTTCCCCTTCGGCGATATCGGCGGTCGCCGGCTTGCCGATTACTTCTTCTTCCGTCAGGCCGGTAATGCGCGTATAAGCGGGATTAATTAAAATGCCGTTTCCATGCTCATCAACAACGGAAATAGCTTCCTCTGAAGAATGAATAATCGCCTCCAACATCATGCGCATTTCTTTCAAGTCGGTAATTTCCTCTGCTAGCTTTACTAATTCCGTAATATCTTTAAAAACAGCTAATGCACCGAACAGTTTACCCGTTTCATCAATCATTGGAATTCTCGTTGTAATGATTTTTTTGCCATTTTCTAATTTTAATTCTTGATGAAATTCTGTTTGTTTTGTTTTTAACACTCGCGGCAGGCCGCTCGTTGGAATGACTTCTAAAATGTGTTTTCCGATGACTTCCTCTTTATCCACTTCAATCATTTCCGCGGCGCTGTTATTGATATCCGTAATATAAGCAAACTCGTCAACGACAATCATTCCGTCATGCGCAGAATTAAAAATCAAACCGCGCCTTGTTGTTTCGCTTTTCAGTTTCGCAATCAACATTTCTTTTTCTTCGACAAGTTCGGCCATTATATGAGCAACTGTCCCTGGCACGACAATCGTATTCGGCGAACAATGTTTGCGGATCTCATCCAACACTTCCTGTTTTCCTGTCGCTTCAATAATAAGGTCAATTTCTTCACTCGTAAAAGCACGCCAGTCGGTTCCAGTAGCAATATTCATTTCTTTCGCAAGTTTTATACCGCAAGCTTTCTCATTGATATCAACTACTGCGACAATTTGAAACATTGTTGTTTTTTCCAGCAGCTTTAATAGTGCTGTGCCTCCATTTCCAGCTCCAATAATCAATACCTTTTTCATTTTTATTCACCGCTCTTTTCAATGTGCAAGTTTTTGCAGGTATTTTTATCATAATTATTTTTTCTTTGCTTGACAAATAAAATGGAACCGTTATGATGAGGGATGAAACAACTTTTTCTCTGTGAAAGGATCATGATCATAATGGTACGGATCATCGCTCTGCTCATTTTAGTCATTCCTGGTTTGTTAGCCGCACTAGGCATTAAATGGATGCGTGATACACTATTTGGTATTTTGCATTCTCCATTTCCGTCCCTTTCACTGCAATTTTTGGGCGGCTTTCTTTTGTTTGCAGCTGGCTTGTCTTTTATCGGGGGGTTTATTTTACATCGTGACCGAAAACGAAATAAAGTCCAACCACGATTTCAAAAAAAGAAAAAAACGCCTTAAACGGTTCTCGCGCTTAGGGCGTTTTTTTATTTTCCCGAATATTCTTCGCATTGCGCGGATAATCAGTAAAAATGGCATCCACTCCGTATTGGAACATTTTTTCCATTAGTGGCTCTTGATTAATCGTAAATGGACGGATGGCAATTTGATAATGACGAGCTTGGCGAACAAACGGCTCCGTCACCGTTCGATGATAAGGGTGCAATCCATCCGCTCTCATCACTCGAACATATTTCCACGGATCGTATAAAGACTCCATATATAATAAAGCCGTTTCTATATTTGGCGCAAGACTGCGACAAAGCGCCATACTATTATGATTAAAAGACGATAAAATAATGCGATCTTCCAGGCCATAATGCCGGATCATATCGATGACTTTTTGCTCTAATGTTTCATACGCAATCAAACTGTTTTTTAACTCAATATTCAACAATAGTGTCGTCGAGCAAATCCATGCCAGCACTTCCTCTAATAGAGGGATGCGACAAACATCATATTGATCGGCAAATTTATATACAGCGTTAAATTGCTGCAATTCCCGATACGTAAAATCTTTTACCCAGCCAGTTCCATCTGTCGTTCGGTCGATCGTTTCATCATGAATGACAACAATTTGCCCATCTTTGGTCAGTTGTACATCCAATTCAATTCCATCTGCTCCGACTCGTTCTGCTTCATAAAAAGCGATCATCGTATTTTCCGGATGTGTGCCGGCGGAACCGCGGTGCGCGAAAATTTTTGTCATACGTTTGTTTACCCCTTTCTGTCGAACCCATGCAAAAGCGATCATCAAAATATATGCGAGAAAACAAAAAAGTTTGCTATACTGTTTGATAAGCAAGTGAGGTGATAAGATGAGACCGCTGCAAATTTCCTTGGAAACAGCGCAAAAATTAGCGAAAGCGTTAGGAATGCCCATCGAGCAGATTATGCATATGCCTCAACATATTTTAATCCAAAAGTTGCTCGAATTAGAAAAAAAGCAAAGTGAACAACAATAAGAACAAAATTTCCAGAAAAAAAGGTAGTCATCGCAAGACTACCTTTTTTTATTAAGAAGCTTTATGTTCCAATCTTAACTTATCCGCCACCATCGCGATGAATTCGCTGTTTGTCGGTTTGGCTTTGGACATACTGACCGTGTAGCCGAACAAGGAAGAAATCGATTCAATGTTGCCGCGGCTCCAAGCAACTTCAATCGCATGGCGGATCGCCCGCTCTACACGGCTGGCGGTTGTGTTGTATTTTTTCGCAATGTCTGGATAAAGCACTTTCGTAATGGAACCGAGCAATTCGATATCGTTATATACCATCGCGATTGCTTCACGTAAATATAAATATCCTTTAATATGCGCCGGAACGCCAATTTCATGAATAATGCTCGTAATGCTTGCATCCAAGTTTTTCGGCTTGTTATCCCGTGCTTGGTAGGAAGACGATGCTTTTTTCACCATTGGTGTTGTTTTTCCATACACTTGACGGATATGATGTACTAAATTTTCCATGTCAAACGGTTTTAAAATAAAGTAGGAGGCGCCAAGTTCAACCGCTTTCTTCGTCACGTCTTCTTGGCCAAATGCCGTTAACATAATCACGCTTGGTTGTTTTTCCAGCTTTGTGCGGATTTTTTCCAATACAGCCAACCCATCTAAATGCGGCATAATAATGTCTAGCAGCAAAATGTCCGGCTGTTTTTCCTCAAGCATATATAAGCAATCTTGCCCATTATAGGCAGTCCCGATCACTTCCATATCGTTTTGGCTGGAAATATATTCTTCCAGCAAGCTCACTAATTCACGATTATCATCTGCGATACATACTTTAATTTTCAAGAAAATCTTCCTCCTTACTTCCTAATTATTTATTTTCACTATGTAGAAAATTCCATTAAGACAATTCGACAATATGATGAAAAATCCTTTTACTTTTTTCAAAAATGCTAAAAAAACAAATAATTCATGAAATTATAACAGAAATTGAGTTGATTGGACAATTTTAATATAAATATTGCCACATTTTTGTCGAAAAATCTTTACACATTCATTTTATATGATGTTTCACCAAATATCTATGCAAAAACGCTGAATTTATTGACGTTTTTCACGAAATTTTTTACATAAAAAATTGAAAAAGGCGAGCTACATGTCAGCTCGCCTTTTTATTTGATTTTCCATATACATCAATTCCTGCTTCATTTAACATCCATTCGATATGGACGCCATAGCCAGATGTCGGATCATTGACAAATACGTGAGTAACTGCGCCAACTAATTTCCCATCTTGAATAATTGGACTTCCGCTCATTCCTTGAACGATGCCACCCGTCTTTTTTAATAAGCGCGGGTCCGTAACACGAATGACCAGTCCCTTTGTTGCTGGGAATTTTTGCGGGATAGTGCTTACAATTTCAATATCAAATTGCTCGACTTTATCGTTTTCCACAACGGTTAACATTTTTGCTGGGCCTTCTTTTACTTGGTTCGATAACGCAATTGGAATTGGTTTATTCATAATTCCATTGTCTACCGGTTCCGTCAACTTTCCGAAAATGCCAAACGGGCTGTTATTCGTAATATTCCCAATCACTTCTTCCTCATCGGAAAACCGTGCTAATTTTTCGCCAGGACTGCCGCTGCTTCCTTTTTCAATTGATGTCACAGTTGATCTCATAATTTGGCCATTTTGAACAACAATCGGTTTTTTCGTATCCATATCGGAAATGACATGACCTAGTGCTCCATATTTTTTGGAAACAGGGTCATAAAACGTCATCGTCCCGATACCAGCGGCAGAATCCCGAATGTATAATCCAACGCGGTAAGCATGATCATGTTTATCCTTTAACGGAACTAATTTCGTCGTAAAAGAGTGTTTGTCGCGAAGAACTTGAAGATGTAGCGGTTTTCCTGTTTTTCCTGCTTCCTCAATAAAAGGAGAAAGGTCACTCATCTTTTCAATTTTTTTGCCATTAATCCTTGTAATAATATCTCCTACTTTAATCCCAGCAATTTCGCCTGGTGATTTTTTTCCTTTTTCTGTTTCGACGAGATGGTAGCCAACCACAAGAACTCCTACTGTATTTAACTTAACACCAATGGATTGCCCTCCAGGGATGACTTTCAAAGTCGGCAAAACGTTTACATCTACCTGTTTTACCGGCATTCCGGCAACTTCTAATACCATTTTCTTTTCTCCACTTTGTTTTGCTTTTACGGAAAACGAATCAGCATGTTTGTGAACTTCTATCGATTTGGGAGCGTCTTTCACCGTTGCTTGGACTGGAAGCGCTGCAGTAGAAAATCGCATCGCTTCACCTTCAAACATCACGATTTGTTTTGGAATTTGAAAATATTCTTTAACCGGTTTCGACATACCGATCATGATGAACGAAACAAGGAGAAAAACCCCCATTATTTTTCGGATTGCCTCTGTATTCAATCTTTGTCACTCTCCTCGCTCCCACCTACACCCTCCAAAAAGCGGCTACAGTTTTAATTTTGCCTTAAACAGTGGAAATATAATCGTTTTCCCCATAAAAAAAGCTACCCATAATGGATAGCGTTTCATCCTTTGATTTTTGTTGCTAGCTCAAGCAACTCTTTTGCATGTTTTTTCGTCAGTTCTGTAATTTCTACACCAGAAATCATCCGGCCGATTTCCTTTACTTTTTCTTCGTCCGATAATTCTTTGACTGACGTTCTTGTGCGGCTTCCATCTGTTTCTTTCGCAATAAACAAATGCGTATCAGCCATCGCCGCTACTTGCGGCAGGTGGGAAATGCAAAGCACTTGCGAATCGATGGAGATGCGGTAAATTTTTTCGGCAATCGCCTGTGCAACCCGGCCGCTAACCCCCGTATCGACTTCATCAAAAATAATCGATGTAACTCCTTGATGTTTGGAAAATATGCTTTTTAATGCAAGCATGATGCGCGACAATTCCCCGCCAGAGGCAATTTTCGCTAACGGTTTTAACGGTTCGCCAACGTTTGTGGAAATATAAAATTCCACATCATCGACACCATCTTCATGAAATTTCACTGGTACACCATCAAGCAGCGGTGCATCAAGCGATCCTTCTCGTTTCGTAAATACGATATCAAATTGTGTTTTTTCCATATACAGCTCTTTTAATTCTTGATGAATATGGTTAATTAATGTTTTCGCGTACTTTTTGCGAACATTCGTCACATTTTTCGCTTCGATTAATAAATCTTCCGTCACCGATTTCAATTCTTTTTGCAGTTCGTGAATATGGGTTTCGCGATGTTGAATCGTATCGATTTCTTCTGTAATTTTTTCTGCATATTGCAAAATATCTTCGATGGTCGATCCGTATTTTCGTTTTAATTGATTGATTTCACTAAGGCGGCTTTCAATAAAATCAAGGCGGGCTGGATCATATTCCAATTGTTCGAGTTCATCGCGTAATTTATACGTAATATCCTCCAATAAATAATAACTATTCGCAATCGTTTCATACGCTTCTTTTAATGCCGGGTCAATAGAAGCGACATCATCTAAATGGCTCATTGCCAAACCAATCCAGTCAAGACCGCGCTGCTCGCCGGATAATGCCTCATAACTATGTTTAAGCGCTTCGTAAATCTTTTGGAAGTTCATAATTTTTACTTTTTCTTCCATCAACTGTTCATCTTCGTTTGGCTGTAAATTCGCTTTTTGAATTTCATCTAGCTGAAATGTTAATAAATCAAGGCGATGCGCCATTTGCTGCTCATTTTCATTTAGCTTTTTTAGTTTCTTCCGCAATTGTTCATACTTCTCATAAACGGCGCGATATTCCTCAAGAGCCTCCGCAATTTCCGCCCCGCCGTATTCATCAAGTAGCGGAAGATGCCGAGATGGATTCATTAATTCTTGATGTTCATGTTGCCCATGAATATCGACAAGCGTAGAACCGATATCGCGCAATATAGCCGTCGTCACTAATTTTCCGTTTACGCGGCATACGCTTTTTCCAGTTGCGAAAATTTCACGGCGCAAAACAACCATGCCTTCGCTAATGTCAATGCCGACTTCGGCACATTTGTCATAACATGGATGGTTTTCATTATCTAGTAAAAAAAGTCCTTCTATTTCCGCCTTGTCTTCTCCGTAGCGGACAAATTCTGCCGAACCCCGTCCTCCGATCAGCAGATGGATCGCATCAATAATAATCGACTTTCCCGCTCCCGTTTCCCCAGTTAACACCGTCAGTCCTTTTTCAAACGAAATGGACAATGATTCAATAATCGCAAAATTTTTTATGGATAATTCCGCTAGCAAGTGGAATCACCACCTTCATTTAAAGCATTTCTAATAATTGTTTGGAAACCTTCTCGGCATCTTCCGCTGTTCGACAAATAATAAGACAAGTGTCATCTCCACAAATCGTTCCAACGATTTCGTTCCAGTCTAAATTATCAAGCAAAACACCAATGGCATGCGCATTGCCTGGCAATGTTTTTAAAACGAGCAAATTGCCAGCACCATCAAGCTTGATAAACACATCCATTAAAGCGCGTTTTAATTTTTGAACAGGATTAAAACGCTGATCGGAAGGAAGGCTATATTTATAACGGCCATTTGCCATCGGCACCTTGACAAGCTGCATTTCTTTAATGTCTCTTGACACCGTCGCCTGCGTGACATTAAACCCTGCTTTCTTAAGCATATCAACGAGCTCATCTTGTGTTTCTATGTCGTGGCTCATAATAATTTCGCGAATTTTAATATGCCTTTGTCCTTTATTCAAATTCGACACCTCTCACAAGTAAATTCACGGTAAAAACGGGAATAACCATGTCCGTTATTCCCTTTCTTAAGTAGAATTGCTTTTCAGCTGCAAATGAGCTTCTTTCACTACCGCGCTTACCGATTGCGATAAGAAGTTTTCACCCATTTCTTTGCCGCCTTGGAAGCGAAGATGAAGCAAAAATTCGATATTCCCGTCCCCGCCGGTAATCGGGGAATACGATAAGTTCATGACATCAAATCCTTCGCAAAGCGCAAAGTCGATAATGGACGTTAACACTTCTTCATGCACGTTCGGGTCGCGAACGATGCCTTTTTTGCCGACTTTTTCTTTGCCGGCTTCGAATTGCGGTTTGACTAAAGCGATCACATCGCTTTCAGGGACAAGCACGGTCTTTAATACAGGCAATATTAGTTTCAATGAAATAAATGAGACATCGATCGTCGCAAATTGTGGAAGCCCTTTCGTAAAATAATCAGGCGTGACGTAGCGGAAATTCGTCCGTTCCATCACAACAACACGATCATCTTGGCGTAATTTCCATGCGAGTTGGTTATAGCCGACGTCAACCGCGTATGATAATTTTGCCCCATGCTGCAACGCGCAATCTGTAAATCCTCCCGTAGATGCCCCGATATCTAAAATAATTTTATCTTGGACACTGACATCAAACGTGCGCAACGCTTTTTCCAGCTTCAATCCTCCGCGGCTTACATACGGAAGCACGTCTCCTTTTATCGTTAGCGGGATATCTGCAGGCACCTTTTCTCCAGGCTTGTCTAATCGAATTTCATTCGAATACACAAGCCCAGCCATAATCGCGCGTTTTGCTTTTTCACGCGTCTCTATTAAACCTCGTTGAACAAGCAATACATCCAGACGTTCTTTTTTCCCTTTCATCTCTCATGCCCTTTTTTGTTTTCTTGGTATAATGGTTTTTACACGATCAATAATATGTGCTGTCGTTAAACCAATTTCATTTAACAACTCTTTGACACTGCCGTGTTCAATGAAGCGGTCAGGAATGCCCATTCGGTTAATCACCGCTTGATGATAGCCATGGTCGTGGGCAAACTCCAAAACAGCGCTGCCAAAGCCGCCTTGCAACACCGCTTCTTCAATCGTTAAAATTGGGATATTGCTTTCTAACAAATCATGCAACATTTTCTCATCCATCGGTTTAATAAAACGAGCGTTCACTACTTTTACAGAAATATTATCTTTAGCAAGCTTCTCTGCGGCCTCTAATGCCATGGAAATCGTAGTGCCAAACGTTAAAATCGCTAAATCTCGGCCTTCGCGCAATACTTCCCACGTTCCTATCGGAATTTTCTTCAATTCTTCATCGAGCTTGACGCCAAGTCCGTTGCCGCGCGGAAAGCGAAGCGCGATTGGTCCGTCATCATATTGAATCGCCGTATACACCATATGCTGCCCTTCGTTTTCGTCCTTTGGCATCATAATGACAAGGTTCGGAACGTGGCGCAAAAAGGCGATATCAAACACACCTTGGTGTGTTTCACCGTCCGCGCCGACTAGCCCTGCTCGATCAATGGCGAAAAAAACGTTTAAATTTTGCCGGCAAACATCATGAACAACTTGATCATACGCCCGCTGCAAAAACGTCGAGTAAATTGCTAAAAATGGCTTCATTCCTTGCGTCGCAAGCCCCGCAGCAAGCGTTGTTGCATGTTGTTCTGCAATTCCGACATCGAACATTCGGTCAGGAAATTCGCTTGCAAATCCTTCTAATTTTGATCCGACTGGCATTGCCGGTGTGATTGCGACAATCCGTTTATCTGTGCGAGCTAATTTTCGCACCGTCTCGCTAACAAGTTCGCTCCATGATGGAGCAGTATCCACCGGTTTTAGAAAATCACCTGTTTCAATTTTGTATGGTCCGGTACCATGCCATGTTCCGACTTTATCATTTTCCGCCGGACTATATCCCTTTCCTTTTTTCGTAATAACGTGAAGAAGTACAGGACCTTTTATTTTTTTGGCATAATGCAAATTCTCAAACAAATCGTCAAAATTATGTCCGTCAACAGGACCGAGATACGTAAACCCTAATTCTTCAAAAAAAACGCCTGAAACAAGCAAATATTTTAAGCTATCTTTAATGCGCTCTGCCGTTGCCGCTAACTTTCCGCCAACAGCTGGAATTCTTTTTAATAAAAATTCCAGCTCGTCTTTCACCCATTGATATTTGCCCGCTGTCCGCAACCGTCCTAACACATTATGGAGCGCGCCAACGTTTGGAGCAATGGACATTTCGTTATCGTTTAAAACGACGATGATATCTTTTTTCTCATGTCCGATATGATTTAATGCTTCGAGCGCCATACCGCCTGTTAATGCTCCGTCGCCAATAATCGGAACGATGTATTCATCCGTTCCTTTTAAATCGCGGGCAATTGCCATCCCCATCGCCGCAGATAAGGATGTAGAACTATGACCGGTTTCCCACACGTCATGTTCGCTTTCGCTTCTCTTTGGGAATCCCGATAAACCTTTATATTGACGTAATGTATCAAATTCGGATGCACGCCCCGTCAAAATTTTATGGACGTATGATTGGTGGCCGACATCCCAAATCAACTTATCTTTCGGACTATCAAACACTTTATGAAGCGCAATGGTCAGTTCGACAACGCCCAAATTTGGGCCGATATGCCCGCCTGTTTTCGACAGCTTTTCAATTAAAAATTTGCGAATATCAGCACTTAATTCGATTAACTGCTTTGTTGACATATTTTTTAAAAAGCGCGGATTTTTAATTTTGGTAACATCCAAACGAGATCACTCGCTTTCGTTTTTATCGTTCGCTTTTGTTATAGCTGATATAATACAGAAGTTAGTTATTATTATACATGATTAAACATAAAAAATCGATTTCCGTTAAAAAGAGAAAAAAGAGCCGCTAACACAACTGTGATAACGGCATGCAAGAAAAAACTCTCTATTATTTCACTATAACATATTCGCAAAGAAGCAGCAATGAGCGTTTCCTTAGTGGTCGCGCGTAGCGACTAAATCGCAAATATAACTTAGTACACTGTCATTTATTTCTGCTTTTTGCAAATAACGTTTTGCTTCTGCGATATGAAAAGATAGCTTTTCTTTCGCCCCAGCAATCGTTAAAAGCGATGGATATGTCACTTTTTTATTTTCTATATCGCTGCCAACCCGTTTGCCAATCTTTTCTTCTGAGCCTTCGATATCAAGAATGTCATCGCGAATTTGAAAAGCGAGACCGAGATGGGATGCAAACGTATGGAGATGGTGCAGCTGCTCGTCTTTCGCATCTGCGAGCAACGCTCCTGCCAATACGCTGTATTGCAGCATTTTCCCTGTTTTATGACGATGGATATATTCCAGCTGTTCAAGCGACAGCTGTTTTCCTTCTCCTTCGATATCGGCAACTTGCCCTGCCACCATTCCTTCCGGTCCAGCCGCTTTTGCCAGTTCTTCGATTAAACGAATCTTTGTCGCCGGAACGATGCGCGCATCACTCATTTCCGCAATCACTTGAAACGCGTAAGTGAGCAATCCGTCTCCCGCTAAAATAGCCATCGCTTCTCCAAACACTTTATGATTCGTCGGTTTCCCTCGTCGCAAATCATCGTTATCCATACTTGGCAAATCATCATGGATCAATGAGTATGTATGAATCATCTCAATAGCACACGCAACTGGAAGCCCGATATCCGGTTCTTTTCCAAACGAATGCAGCGTCGCAAACAACAGAAGCGGACGGATGCGCTTCCCGCCTGCCTCCAGCGAATAAGACATCGCCCGTTTAATCGTTCCAGGAGCATTCAGCCTTGCAATATAGTGCGGCAACGATTCTTCTAAACGCTGTTTTTGTTGTTGTAAAAATTGCTCTACCTCCGCCCGGTTCAAGGCTATTCCTCCTCCTGAATCGAGAAAGGAGCGAGTTGCCCATCCTCTCGTAAAATGTATTCCATCTGTTTTTCCACATGTTGCAATTTATCATGACAAAGTTTGGAAAGCTTCATTCCTTCTTGGAAAAAGGAAATCGCCTGTTCAAGCGGTACATTTCCTTCTTCTAACTTCTCGACAATTTCTTCTAATTTTGCCATCGCTTCTTCAAAAGTAAGCTCTTTTTCCTCACTCATGTAAATGCTTCTCCTCCATTCCCCATACATGACAATCAATTTGCCCATCTTGCAAACGCACTTGAATCGTATCTCCTAGTTGAAGCTGGCGAATGCTTTTTACAAGTTCCTTTTTTTCATTATAAACTAAGCTATAACCTCTCTCCATAATTTTGAGCGGACTAAGCGCATGCAAATGTGAAACGAGAGACGTAAAACGAAGCTGTTGATGATGAATATGGGAGCGCATCTCTTTTTCCAATGATTTAGTAAGAGATTCGTGTTTTTCTTTCATTCTTGATAACTGTTCGTTCGGGTGATGCCGCAACAATTTCAAGCGAAGCTGCTCGAGCCGTTCGCGTTTTTTATCAAAAAGCCGTTCTATATGACGTTCGAGACGTTCTAGCAAAGAGTCTAATTGCTGTTCCTTTTGTTCATATAGTTTTTCTGGATAACGAAACGCATACGATTTTTGCAAGCGCAAAAGACGATCGGATTCTGTCGCTATTTTTTCTTTCATCGCGCGCATTAACCGCAATTTTCGTTGTGAAATCCGTTCCATCAATTCCGCAATATGCGGCACCGCCAGTTCCGCAGCACCGGTTGGGGTTGGGGCGCGCAAATCGGCAACAAAATCGGCAATCGTAAAATCCGTTTCGTGTCCAACCGCGGAAATAATCGGCACTTCGGAAGCAAAAATCGCACGGGCGACTATTTCTTCATTAAACGCCCATAACTCTTCGATCGAACCGCCTCCACGTCCGACAATAAGCACATCGATGTAGCCAAGCTCGTTTGCTTTTTCAATAGAGCGAACGATGGATTCTGCAGCTTGTTCCCCCTGAACGAGCGTCGGAAATAAAATCACTGTCGCAATTGGGTAGCGGCGGCGAATCGTCGTCATAATATCGCGAATCGCCGCGCCGGTCGGGGAAGTGACCACACCGATATAGCGTGGAAACGCAGGAATCGGCTTTTTATGCTCTGGCGAAAACAGTCCTTCTGCCTCCAGCCGCTTTTTTAGTTGTTCGTACGCCAAATATAAATTTCCGATTCCTTCTGGCTGCATTTCTTTCACATAAATTTGATAGTTTCCGCTCGGCTCGTACACCGAAATTTCGCCGCGAACGAGCACTTTCATGCCATCTTCCGGACGAAAGCTTAAATATTGATTATATCCAGCGAACATGACCGCTTGAATGCGGGCCTGTTCATCTTTTAACGTAAAGTACATATGTCCGCGCGAGTGGTATTTAAAATTAGAAATTTCCCCTTTGATCCATAAGTCGCGTAAATGCGGATCTACTTCAAATTTGCGCTTAATATATTTTGTCAACGCTCCAACGGTTACATATTTTACTTCTGCCACAAGCATAACCCTCGCTTATTAGTGAACTTCCCGATGCGCACGTTCTTTTGCCGCTTCGATCGTGTTATGAAGCAACATTGTAATCGTCATCGGTCCGACCCCTTTTGGAACCGGCGTGATATAGCTTGCCACTTCCTTTACTTCATCAAAGTTGACATCGCCGCAAAGTTTTCCGTTTTCTAACCGGTTGACGCCAACATCAATGACGATGGCCCCTTGTTTCACATGTTCCGCACCAATAAGACGCGCTTTGCCTACAGCAACAATTAAAATATCTGCTTGGCGCGTAATAGACGCTAAATCTTTTGTTTTTGAATGGCAGTACGTGACAGTCGCATGTTCGCGCAAAAATAATTGTCCGACCGGTTTGCCGACGATATTGCTGCGGCCAACGACCACAACGTGTTTTCCAGCGATATCCACTCCGATGGACTTTACCATCACTAAAATGCCATGTGGCGTGCAGGGGAGAAACGCTTTTTGCCCAACCATCATTCTTCCTACATTGATAGGATGAAACCCATCTACATCTTTTTCAGGTGAAATCGTTTCAATTACTTTTAATTCGTTAATATGCTTTGGAAGCGGAAGCTGCACTAAAATGCCGTGTACAGAAGGATCTTCGTTCAATTCTTTTATTTTCTCCAATAAAAATTCTTCTGTAATGGTAGCTGGAAATGTTAACAATGTAGAACGAATTCCGACTTCCGCACACGCTTTTTGTTTCCCCTTTACATATGAATGAGAAGCAGGATCATCGCCGACAAGAATCACTGCCAATCCTGGTTCGATTCCTTCACGTTTAAGCTGTTCTACCTCTTTGGCTAATTGCATCCGTTTTTCTTTTGCCAATTCTGCACCGCTAATGATTTGTGCTGTCATCGTTTCCATTTCCCCTCTCTATTCTTGAATATGTAACGCATCTTTCACTTTTGAAAGCACACCGTTTACAAAACGGCCTGATTTCGTGTCGCCAAATTTTTTCGCTAATTCGACCGCCTCATCTAAACTCACTTTAACCGGAACATCATCGACATATTTCATTTCATATGTCGCCATCCGCAAAATCGCCCGGTCAACGTTGGCAACACGCTCTAACGTCCATTTTTCAAGATTAGCGCGCAACAATGCATCAATTTCTTCTTGATGCTCTGTAACACCAATGACAAGCTGACGTAAAAATGGGTCGACCTCTTTGCCACCTGTTACGTTTTGCAGCGCTTCCTCTGGAGGTATATGCCCTACATCAACTTGAAATAGCGCCTGCAACGCCTTTTCTCTCGCTTCATGCCGCTTCATCATTTTCGCCTCCTTCCCTTAAACACGAACATTTATATGATGATCATATCATATTTTTCGGATAAACGATACTATTATTCACACAAATCATTAGCTCCATTTTTTAGCGGTTCATTTTCCGATCGTTCCTATGTCAAAATGGGAGTTTTTCATTGGGCAATCATCTTTTTTCCTGCATCTTCCTCTCCATAAAAAAGGCCCGTTCATTACAATAACAAACTTTCCGCAAAAATACAAAGGGGCACCATCGCTAAGCGAATGTGCCCTGCATTCTTATTGTTCTGCTTCTTGTTCTTTTCCTCCATCAAACTGAATTCCAACAATATGAACATTCACTTCGCTTGCTTCAAGCCCTGTCATGTTAAAGAGAGCCTGGCGAACGTTTTCTTGAACTTTTTTCGCTACATTTGGAATCGAAACGCCAAATTGAATGAGACAATAAATGTCGATCGCAACACCTTCTTCTCTTAAATCCACTTTTACGCCTTTTCCATGATTTTTCTTTCCAAAGCGTTCGACAACACCGGCAGCAAAGTTCCCCCGCATTTGCGCAATTCCTTCTACTTCACTTGCAGCGATGCCGGCGATGACTTCAATGACTTCAGGCGCAATTTCCACTTTTCCTAATCCGCCTTCTTCTTGCTCCATCTCAAAAATATGTTCTGACATCGTACACACCTCCCGTTATTATGATTTCATAATATCATATAACTCCAGAAATTTCGTATTAAACTCGCCTTTTACGAATTTTTCGTGCTCGAATAATTTTATGTGAAACGGAATCGTTGTATGAATACCATCAATGATAAACTCGCTTAATGCTCGCTTCATGCGGGCGATTGCTTCCTCACGGGTAGGGGCGTGTACGATCAATTTGGCAATCATCGAATCGTAATAAGGCGGAATCGTATAGCCTGGATATGCCGCGGAGTCAACCCGTACACCTAAACCGCCTGGAGGCAAGTACATATTGATTTTTCCAGGTGATGGCATAAAGTTTTTCTCTGGATTTTCCGCATTGATCCGACATTCAATGGCCCATCCGTTAAACGTCACTTCATCTTGGGTAAGCGACAGCTTTTCTCCTGAAGCAATGCGAATTTGTTCTTTAATCAAATCTACTCCGGTAATTAACTCTGTGACCGGATGCTCCACTTGAATGCGCGTATTCATTTCCATGAAGTAAAATTTTTTCTCGTTATGGTCATAAATAAATTCTACCGTACCAGCGCCGGTATAATTGACGGCGCGCGCCGCTTGCACTGCTGCTTGTCCCATTTTTTGACGCGTTTCCTCGTCAAGCGCCGGCGACGGTGCTTCCTCAACAAGCTTTTGTAGACGGCGTTGAATCGAGCAGTCACGTTCACCAAGATGGATGATATTTCCATATGAATCAGCAAGCACTTGAATTTCAACATGACGGAAGTCTTCAATGTATTTCTCTATGTATACACCTGGATTTCCAAACGCTGTGGCTGCCTCTTGCTGTGTAATGTTAATTCCTTTAACAAGCTCTTGCTCGTTTCTTGCCACGCGAATTCCTTTTCCGCCTCCGCCTGCTGTCGCTTTAATGATGACCGGATAGCCGATTTCGTTCGCTAAAGCAATCGCTTCATCCACACTTTCAATAATTCCTTTCGAACCTGGAACGATTGGTACGCCAGCCTCCCGCATCGTTTCACGAGCAACATCTTTAATTCCCATTTTTGTAATCGCTTCCGGGCTTGGACCGATAAACGTGATATTGCATTCACGGCATAGCTCAGCAAACGCGGCATTTTCGGCTAAAAACCCGTACCCTGGGTGAATCGCATCGCAGCCCGTCAACGTAGCCACACTCATGATATTGGTAAAGTTTAAATAACTATCTTTTGATGCTGTCGGACCAATGCAATACGCTTCATCCGCAAGCTGTACGTGAAGCGCATCGCGATCTGCTTCTGAAAAAACGGCAACCGTTTCAATTCCAAGCTCTTTGCAAGCACGAATAATTCGAACGGCGATTTCTCCGCGATTGGCAATTAATACTTTTTTAATCATCGCTCGTTCTCTCCCTTATTCCGGTTTCACAAGAAATAGAGGTTGTCCATACTCAACAAGCTGCCCGTTTTCAACAAGCACTTCAACGATCTCTCCATTTACCTCTGCTTCGATTTCGTTAAATAGCTTCATCGCTTCAATAATACAAACGACCGTATCTGTTTTTACTTTATCGCCCACTTTCACGTATGGAGGTGCGTCTGGCGATGGAGCTGCATAAAATGTGCCAACCATCGGCGAAGTGATTTTATGTAAATTTTCTGTATTTTTTACTTCTTGTTTTGGTGATTCTTGTTGTTTCACTTCTGTTGGCGAAGCAACTGGCTGTGTTGGCGCTTGCGGTTTTACTTCCTCTATTACCGGCTTTGCTGCTTGTTCCACTGCTGGTTGAACCGTCGCTTGAACCAGTGCTTCTTTGGTTGGTTTTTTCATATGTACTTTTGTTCCATCATGTTCGTAAACAAATTCTTCGATGTTTGATTGATCAATGAGACGAATCAGTTCGCGAATTTCTTGGATTTTCATTTTCTCCACACCTTTCTTTCCGTTGTTCAGATTATGAATTCGTTATTATAAAATCCATTCATAACGATTATACACATAATGATTATACAATAAAACGGTTTTTTTTTATCATAAAAATAAGCTGCCCTTTGTAGAGCAGCTGTTTTTCATTATCCAGCTGGTTGGAATTCGACAGTCACATTATCGACTTCCGGAATTTCACTTTTTACCATATGAATAACATCATTGGCAGATTGCGCAGAATGCTTTTTCGCTTTAATTGTCACACGCACTTGATCATCTTCAGCGCGCACCAATACATCATTATACCCACCTTTTGATTTGATTAATGTTTCTAATGTCGCCTCTTTTTCCGCTAACGCCTCTAGCTTTTCAATTTTATCCATTGCTTCGCTTTTTTGCTGTGCGGTTGCGTTTGCGGAAGCAACAATATCATTTAATTGGTCGCGCAACCGGCTTCGTTCATCCTCAATTTGCATGCGAAGAGCAGTAAATACATCATCGCTTGAAACGCTGGAAGTGACTTTCCCATCTTTTGTTTCCATTTCTTCCACCGCTACGTCTGCCTTTTCTTTATCATTTACTTGCTGCTTTGTCACATTTTCATTATTCGTAAAAGCCATATCGTCATTCATGTCTTTCGGGGCCGTTACATAATAAACGGATAACACAACGACTAAACTTAGCATCGTTAATAGCCAAACGGTTTGTCTCTTTAACATACAACCATCCTCCCCACAACGTATTATTTTTTCGGCAATACAGCAACACGATAGCTTGGAACATTTAAAACGCGCGTCACTGCCTCAACAATCCATTTTTTTATTTGTAAGTTATCAGCGCCTTTCGCCACTACTAATACCCCTCGAATTTCCGGTTTTTTTGTTGTCAGTACGATCGGCGTTTCGTTCTCCCCATCGCGAACGATAACGACTTGTTCATTAGTAGAATGGTTTTCAATTTTTCGCTTTCCACCTTCGCGATCCGTTTCCTCTGTTGTTTGTTGTTGAGTGACGCGATTTTTCTCCAATATTTTCGTTTCCGTTGTGTCAATATTGACGACGACGGTCACATCTTCAACCCCTTCGATAGCTTCCAATGCGGTTTTCAGCTGTTCTTCGTAACGTTGTTCATAAGCGGCGATGATTTTTGATTTCGTATCTTGTTTTTGTCCAAATACTGGTTCTGCTTGTTGCGGCTCTTCTACTTTTCCTTTGATTGTTGGCGTAACTTCTTCTTTAGAGAAGTGGCTCATCACCATTAATGCAATCCCTGCTAATAATAAGAGAAACACATACGAAAACGGCGTTCGCTTCTGTTCTCCAGCTTCTTTTTTGGTGGACAAAAACAATCGTTTAATGACCTCGAGCATCCCCCCATTCCCTCCCCTTTACTTGCACGGCAATTTTATTTTCATCTACTTCCCATGTTGTTGCTAAAAATGTGCGTATTTCTTTTTCAAGTTGGTGATCATTGTTTGGTTCATTGATCGGCTTTGATGTGTCAATAATAACAGGCTGAATTTCTCCCAGCTTCTCCTGTTTTGTCAGCACTACTTCAATCGTTTCAATATCTTTTGGAATTTGTAAATTCTCTTTTTCTTTTGTTTGAAGAGAGACGTCCTCCACGCTTAATCCATATTCTTTCATCAACTCCTCATCCACCTTGTTTTTCATCTGGACAGCCATTTGTTCTAAAATATATGCACGTTGTGAGGCTTGTATTTCTTTTTTCTTCATTTCGATTTCATTTTTCATCATTTCTTGTTGACTCCCCTTTTCTGATATAATCGAGGCGAACCATCGATCCGGATCGATGGACAACAATTTTAAAATCGGAGACAACATAAGCAAAAGCAAAATCAGTCCAACGACCATTTTTACATATTTTTGCATATTGCTAGATGGAAGCAGTAAATCGATCATCGTAGCAAATAAAATGAAAATAAGAATATTTGTAACCCATTCGATCACAATTTGCATTGCTTTCCCCCTCTAACGAACCATCATCGTGATGTTTCCTGCTGTAATGATAATAGTTAAACTGAGGAAAAACATAAGCGATACGATCGCAAGAGAAGCGAAAACATACGCAATGCTTTTGCTCATAATACTAAGACAAGAAATGACCGGTCCCCCTCCAAGCGGCTGCATCACCGCTGCGGAAACCTTATAAATAAACGCAATGGCAAAAATTTTAAGCGCCGGAAACGCCGCGATGATAAATAAAATGACAACACCGACGATGCCAACTGTATTTTTCAATAACATCGAAGCTGTCACTACCGTATCCGCTGCATCGGTAAACATTTTTCCAACGACCGGGATAAAATTCCCCGTCACAAATTTTGCCGTCCGCAATGCAATGCCATCGGCAATCGCTGACGTTGCTCCTTTCACAGACATGACACCAAGAAAAATCGTCAAAATCACACCAAGTATTCCAATCCCAACTTTCGTGAGCAATTCAGCAAGCTGTGTTACTTTATAATGATCGGTTAACGTACTGACAATGCTTAAAAGCGCAGCTAAAAATAAAAGAGGCAACGTTACGTATTCCACAATCGTTCCCGTCGTATTCATCAGAAAAAGAATAATAGGATGGAAAAATGCCGCGGATATTACTCCCCCTGAAGAAGCTAGCAGCGCCAACAACAGCGGAATCATCGCGATCATAAAATGACTCATCGTCTGGACAGCGTCCAATGCGTAATCCATCGCCACCCGAAAACTATTTAACGCAATAATAAGGAGCACCATATAAACAACCGCGTAGGCAACTTTGCTGACGGTCTGTTGTTCAAATGCGTTTTGCAATGATTGCAGCACCATGCTAAATACCGTTAATAAAATTAAGGTACCAAGCAGCTTTCCGTTTGCTTGTAATTCATAAAAAAGAAATTTTCCAAACGCGATCAGCCATTCTTTTAGTGATAATTGTTTTTCCCCGCTTAAAAACTCGGCAATCGACCCTTTTTGGCTTTCTGGCAAAAATCCTCCGTATTTTGTCACAATATCTTCCCAATATTGACGAATTCCACTTATATCCAGCTGTTCCATTTGCTTTTGCACAAGTTGATCATTCGGCGAAGAAGCTTGTACAACAAATGGCGATAAAAAGAAGAAAAATAAGCCGACGACCATGACTACTTTTTCTTTCAATCCATCACCTCCCATTCTCACGTTATGACGAAGGAATTAAACCGATTACCGTTTCAATAATGGCTGTCAAAATCGGAATGGCCAGCGCCAAAATAATAATTTTCCCGCCAAGTTCGATTTTGGAAGCAATTGCTCCCTGACCAGCATCTTTCGAAATTTGGGCGGCAAATTCGGCAATGTAAGCAATACCAACAATTTTTAAAATCGTTTCAAAATAAATCATATTTATTTTTGTATCAGATGCCATTTTTTGTAACATACGCAAAATCTCGCTAATTTTATCGATGAGGAAAAGGAAAATAACACATCCTACAAATACCGTCAGTAAAAACGCCACACTTGATTTATGTTCTTTCAATAACACTACTAAAAACGTTGCAATTAAGCCAAGACCGACAATTTGCAAAATTTCAATCGCCGCTCCCCCCTAACCTTGAAACAAAAACACATCTTTAATTTTTTGAAACAAGTCGCTGACAATCGAGGCGACCATAAATAAAATGTAAATGAAACCAAGAAGCGTCACCCATTGAGCGTATTCTTTCTTCCCCATTTGATCCAGCACCGTATGCAAAAACGCCACAACAATCCCGACCCCGGCGATTTTAAAAATAATATCCACGTCAATGCCCATTTTGTTCTGCCTCCTGTTTTATCTTAAATAGGCGAGAAGACTCCCACTTCTATGAAGCAAAAGTTCAAATCAATAAAATCACTAGTAACAATCCCGCAAGAACCCCTAAACTTTTCGCCATTTTTTCATAGCGGGCCTGCCTTTCGCGCGCATCCGCCTCTTCGCGCTCCAAATGAGCGAGCGCCAGCGCAATTTGTTTTTGTTGTGTCAGGCGATCATACTGTCCAAGCGTTTCTCCGAATTGTTTCATAATTTCTAACTCCCCCTGCTTTAACGCAGTCTCCTTCCATACCGCCTGCAGGCTTTCTTCCCATGCCTGATGCACACTCGTTTCGCCGACTTGCAGCTTAGCAGCGAATTGTGCAAACAGCTTGGACAGCGGCGATGATATTTGCCTGCTAATATGTAATGCTGCCTCAGATAAAGGAGTATGAGCATACATAATTTCTGCTTCTAATGCTTGCAGGGCCGCCTTTAACTGGCGAAGCTGTCTTGGGCGTTCATGCAACATTCTTGCTGCCTCAAATCCAGCCCATGTTGTCGTCAGCAGAATAAGAAGCGCACCGACAAGTTTCATCTGCTCCTCACCGCCTGTTCATACAGCACCACCCCATTTGCATCAGTAATGCGCCTTACTGTTCCTGGCCCATATTCGTTTGTCAATTCCACAAATCGGTCAAATACACCTTGTTCAATAATCGGACGCAATGTGGGGCGTTGAAACACATCCCTCCATTTTCTACCGTGTACAGTTGTCCATATACATACCCCTGCATTTACTGCTTCTAAAATTGCTTCACTATCTTCGGCACGGCCAATTTCATCCACGATTAGTACGTCTGGACTCATCGAGCGAATCATCATCATCATTCCCTCTGCTTTTGGGCATGCATCGAGTACGTCAACACGGTTTCCGAGCTCAAATTGCGGAATTCCTTTCACACATCCCGCAATTTCAGAACGTTCATCGACAATGCCAACTTTTTGTGATGGAATGTGTTTCTCATTAATTCCCATACTTATCATTCGCGCCGCGTCACGAAGCAGTGTCGTTTTTCCTGTTTGCGGTGAACCGATAATCATCGTGTTATACCAGCGGCCATTGTACACATACGGAAGGAGAGGCTCGGCAATTCCGATTCTTTGCTTAGCAATTCGAATGTTAAAAGAAGTAACATGGCGAATCGCTTTCACGCTTCCGCCGTCTGTCACTACTTTTCCTGCTAGTCCAACACGATGGCCTCCTTGTACTGTAATAAACCCTCGCTTGAGCTCTTCTTCTATGGCATAAATCGAATATTGGCTTAGTTTATTGAGCAAATGTATGCCATCTTCGGAAGTCACTTGATATGGCAAAAAATGTGCTTTCCCTTTTACGATCACTTCTAATGGACGAAGAACTCTCACCCGAATTTCCTCGATTTGCTCATGCCATGAAGGAGGCAGTTGTTGCAATATCGCAGCAATCGTTTTTGGAAGTATATCCCATACAGCTTGCATTTTGTTCCTCCTTCCTGATGGACTAGTTCATATGTATGGGATAAAAAACGAATTTATGACTTACTTATAAATACCGATGAGAATAAGAATGACCCCTAAAGCGATAAAACCTAATTTCGAAAAAGAAAGCTCGTCTGCTAAAGAAAGCAGGCCAATCGTCATCGTGATGATAAAAATAGTCGGTCCAACCACTGCAAGGATTGCATTGACGGCCAACGCTTTTTTGACATCATTGAACAGCAGCATGACAAGAGCAGCGATCATCTCTATCGCAGCCGACAGCAACCGCATTCCTGCCATTGACAAAACAGCTGGTTCGATAAATTGCAGCCACCGTTTCATTTGTTCCTCCTAATATAAAAATGAGATGGTTAGTACAAGCGTATGCCGTAACAGGGAATTTCAGAAGAGATTTTTTTGCGACAATGAACTCTTAAGAAGAGGTATATGGACACATTTTCAAAAACAGTTTTATAATGGAAGAAGAGGGGGATGGTAAATAATCATCGAAAACGAAGGGGGGAAAATTATGTGGAAACTTTCTACATTCGGGAAAATTACCTTTTGGATTGGATGTATATTTGCAGTTCCCGGAATTTTTGGTCTGTTCCATAATTTTTTGCTAGCAAGAGATATATCGACATCGATTAATTATGTCTTCATTGGCGTCATGCTCATCAGTGCATCTTTTTTATACGAAAAGAAAAACAAAAAACCCCCTGCGCCAAGCGCAAGGGGCAAACAACGTTAGGCACGGGAAACGTATGTGCCATCTGCTGTGTTGATAATTAACGTGTCTCCTTCATTGACAAAGAACGGAACTTGAACAACAAGACCAGTTTCTAACTTCGCTGGCTTCGAACCGCCAGAAGCGGTATCGCCTTTAATGCCCGGTTCTGTTTCTACTACTTTTAATTCAACAGTATTTGGAAGTTCTACCCCAATCGTTTCACCTTGGTACATCATGATGTAAACTTCCATGTTTTCTTTTAAAAATTTCAATTCATGTTCGATTTGTTTCGCCGGAAGTTCGATTTGCTCGTATGTTTCCATATCCATAAATACGTGCTGATCGCCGTTGGCATATAAATATTGCATTTTTCGCGTATCGATTTGCGCGCGGTTTACTTTTTCACCAGCGCGGAACGTTTTTTCCTGAATCGCACCTGTACGAAGGTTGCGAAGTTTTGAACGGACAAATGCCGCACCTTTACCAGGTTTGACGTGCTGGAAGTCCATAACACGCCAAATATCGCCATCTACTTCAATCGTTAATCCTGTACGAAAATCGTTTACTGAAATCATCCGTTAAAATCCTCCCACACGATAAATTTATAAAATGATCAGTTCTTTTGGCGAATGAGTCAGCGATTCATTACCGTTTTCGGTGACAACCGTATCATCTTCAATGCGCACGCCGCCAAGTCCCGCTATGTAAATGCCCGGCTCTACGGTGACAACCATTCCAGGCTCGAGCACAACATCGGAACGAACTGATAGCGCCGGTCCTTCATGAATCTCCAATCCAATCCCGTGACCAGTCGAATGCCCAAAATACTCTCCATATCCTTTTTCTGTAATGTAATCACGAGTAAGCGCATCCGCTTCCTTTCCGGTCATTCCGGGCTTAATCCCTTCCATGCCGCGCAATTGAGCTTGGAGCACAATGTCATAAATCGTTTTCAACTCGTCGCTAATTTCGCCCACTGCGACTGTTCTTGTAATGTCGGAACAATATCCTTTGTAATAGGCGCCAAAATCAAGGGTGACGAGCTCGCCTTTTTCAATGACTTTATCAGTTGCCACTCCATGCGGCAATGCAGAGCGGTAGCCAGATGCGACAATGATATCAAATGAAGAGGAAGTCGCACCTTGTTTGCGCATAAAAAATTCCAGCTCATTCGCCACATCAATTTCTTTTACGCCTGGACGAATAAAGGAAAGAATGTGTTCAAATGCCGCATCGGCAATTTCCGCCGCTTCCTTTAATATCTTAATCTCTGATTCCGACTTAATCAAGCGCAACTTTTCAATCACATTGGAAGTCGGGACGAGTTTCGCGTTAACCTCTTTTTCATATGCTTTAAACGTTGCATAAGAAATGTCTTCTTGCTCAAAACCGAGCTTTTGAATGTTGAGGCGGGCAACTTGCTTAGCGACTTCTTCTATAATCGGTCCGGTATGTTTTATAATTTCAAAACCTTGCACTTGTTTGGACGCTTGCTCGACATAGCGGAAATCAGTAATAAATACCGCTTTATCTTGGCTAATGACAGCGACGCCTGCCGTACCCGTAAAACCGGTAATATAACGACGGTTATATGGATTGGTTACAAGCATTCCGTCAATGCCATGTTCGGCAAACGATGCACGTAATTTTGCTAATTTTTCCATATTCACTCTCCTCTTCCTATATGTCTAATAACGCTAAAATGGCTATCCGCTACCCTGCTAATCCAAAGGCAAAATTAAAACAGTGACAGACTAATGACGAAGCGGCTCACGCGCGTGAATATTGGAAATATGTACTTCCACCACTGGGGCGCTAACATTAGCAATCGCGCCATGAATTGCATAGCTATAATGTGTAGACGCACCGACATTTAAAATGATTTTCCATCCATCTCATGAATACTGCTCTGAAAGCAAGTTAACGTTGCACCCAACGCGCTCCTCAGCAAACGATATTCATTCCTGTTCTAAGTTATGGAGCGTTGTGCTTCCATAAAATACGGTTCCCGCTTGCCAAGAAGATTCAAGTTCGGACCGTTAATGAGAAGAAGATGCGCTATGTTCATAACTGCTTCAATCATCGAAAGAATATTTAAACATTCATTATTTTATCATAAAAGCGCACCGCCTCACACTACTTATTTGCTGTTTTCGTTTGTGTTTGTCGATTCATTTCTTGCATTTCAAATGAAATCGAATATCCGATGAAAACTCCATATAAAATGTATAAACAAAGTGTCGTAATAATTGTATTCCGCTCTAAATGTGAAACAGCTTCCAAATTCGGAAAAAGCGGATTTAACCCATAAAATACGATAAGCCATAAAACGACGCCGTACAAAATTCCTCCCCACATTCCTTTAATTTGTTTTAAGGCAACATAATAAATAAGAGCGACTAATATGGATAATAATCCGATGAGAAAAATGGCGATGTAATTTCCAAGCTTTCCGTATTTCCAGTCACCGGCAACCCATGGGAACAAAATCATATTTGGGCTAATTTCCGTAAAGTGAAAAAAGTAAGCTAAATATCCTAATAGACTCCAAAATACTCCACCGACAAACCCAGTAATCACGACTTTCATAAGAATAGACATCGGGCGCTCCTTCTTATTTTGCTCATACTGCGCCTGATTTTCTGCCATTTCGCTTTGCACCTCCTTATAGGTAGTATGACCGATTATCAATAAAGTCATGAATATAACGATAAAAAAGCACAACATCGTATGTGTAAATATTGAAATTTTTGGAAATAATAATTATTGCACCAATCTAGAGGTTTCTAGATGTTTCTTGTAGAATAAAATTAGTAAAGAAAAATAGGTTGGTGTCAACAATGAAAAACATAACAAAACCAGTGTATGGCGGCCAGGCAGTGGTAGAAGGGGTCATGTTTGCTGGAAAAATATATTCTGTTACCGCAATTCGCCGCAAAGATCATTCCATTGAATACTTTCGTTTGCCGCGCCAAACAAATCCAACAGTTGCGTTTCTCAAAAAAATCCCGTTTATTCGCGGAATCGTCGCGATTATAGAAGCGAGCGCAAACGGGGCGAAACACTTGCAGTTTGCCAGCGAGCGTTATGAACTAGATCCAAACGAAGAACAAGCTTTGCAAAAAACAAAAACGGATTCGTCAAAACTTTCCCTCGTACTTGGCGTCGCAGTGATCGGGGTATTGTCCTTTTTATTCGCTAAAACCATTTTTACGCTTGTTCCTGTATTTTTAGCAGCATCCTTAAAACCGTTATTTCCTACAAAAATGGCACAAATTTTTGTAGAAGGAGCGTTTAAGCTTGCTTTGCTGCTAGCTTATATTTACTTTATTTCTTTAACCCCACTCATTAAACGCGTTTTTCAATATCATGGCGCGGAACATAAAGTAATCAACGCGTTCGAAGCAGGACTTCCTCTTACGGTAGAGAACGTCCAGCGTTCATCCCGGCTTCACTATCGCTGCGGCAGTAGCTTTATTTTATTTACTGTCATCGTCGGCTTATTTGTATATATGTTTGTTCCAACAGACCCTCTCTGGTTAAGAGTAGTCAACCGGCTTGCTCTTATTCCGGTTGTACTTGGCATTTCGTTTGAGGTATTGCAGTTTACGAATAAATTGCGTAATATCCCGGTTTTACGCTGGCTCGGTTACCCTGGTTTATGGCTACAGCTTCTTACCACAAAAGAACCGACAGATGACCAAGTCGAAGTTGCGATTGCTTCCTTTCAAGAGCTGCTTCGTTTAGAGAAAAACGTGGAAACAGAAACAAAAGCAGTTCAGTATTAATGTAAGGGGGTGGATTCATTGCGGCGCGGTGCCATTCATCCGCTTGTCGGGATTATCCTTTTTTTCGGAGTGTTCGGTTTCATATACGCCATTTTCGAACAGCCGACCGCTCTGTTTCGAAAAGCGATGTTCATTGCTCTTATGATTGCGGGAATATATGTTATCTATCATTTTGTTTTCAGACGACGTGTCAATAAAGATCATATCGCGTATTTAAAAGCGGTTCGCCAATCGAAAAAACTCCATCCCCAAGCGGTTCGAAAACAAAAAACAAAAAGTACGAATCTAAAAATGAAACGCCTGCCAAGAAAACGAACCACTCATTTAACCGTCATCGAAGGAAAAAAAGGCAAAAAAAAGAATCGAGCATCGTTTTAGCTTGATTCTTTTTATTTTTGAAAAACTATATCAATTACGCTTTGACGCCTTTCTTCTATTTTTCACGAAGCCAGAATGGCGACATTTCGCCGCCCGAACGACGCGGACCGCTTTTAGACGAAATTGGGGTGCCTCCGCTTTTCTAGTTAATACGTCCATTTTGTGAGAAATTGTTCGGTTTTTTCTCTTCCGTATTGAATTAAGCGGTCTCTAATATCTGGGGTGAGGGAAAATTCGGTGGAAAAAACATTTTCTACAGGAAGAAACACGATATTTTTTTCATGTCTCCGGGAAATGTAGCGGGTATCGTGTGCCTCCTTCATTGCGCTAAAAAGAGCTTCAAACAATTGGATGGCATTGTTAATGTTTCGCTTTGGCCTTTCCGTAAGCTTCGCGCTTAACTGTATGCCAAGAACAGGTCGTTTTTTTCACTTTCTTTTCTTCATCAAATAAAAAAAGCGGGAAATTGCTGAGCACACCTCCGTCTACAATGATATATTTTCCTTCCTTCGTCTGTAATTTGACCGGTTCAAAAAAATATGGGATGCTAATGCTCATTCGAACCGCTTTGGCAACAGAAAATGTTGCTGGGTCGATTCCGTATTGCGGCAAATCATCTGGCAAAATACACATTCGTCCATTGGTGACATCTGACGCAATGATATATAAACTTTCTTTCGGCAAATCACCAAATGTTTTGACATCGCGTGCTGCCAATACTTCCTTTAACCATTGTTCAAATGCATCCCCTTTATAAAGTCCCATCCGCCAATAAAGCCTCACCCATTTCCATACTGGAAATGGAAACGGGCATTTCCGTTCATCAAGGAAACGCTCTAGCTCCAATTCATCCAACAAATCGGTCATTTCCTTGCTTGTATATCCCGCGGCAATCAATGCGGCAATGAGTGATCCTGCGCTCGTCCCAGCAAGCCGTCTCCAGCGAAGTCCTTTTGCTTCAATTGCTCCGTAAGCACCAATGAGCGCAAACCCTTTTATTCCACCGCCAGAAAATACGATGTCAATCTCCATGCTGCCTCCCCCTCTTATTTGCCGTTTGTATATATGTAAGAGGGAGAAACCCAATTTAGTACGCCAAATAAAAAAGAGTAAGATTTCCCTTACTCTTCTGCTTGTTCGTTCCGTTTTTGAATGTTACGAAGCGTCTCGATGCGCTTTGGATCTTCCTGGAAATATTGCACCAAATCGCCGATGCGGTCAATCGCGTTCCAGCTTAAATGGTGTTCAATTCCCTCGACATCGTGATAAATGTTTTCCTCATCCACACCGATAATGCGCATAAATTGTTCTAACAATTCGTGGCGGTATACAAGTCTTTTTCCGATTTTCTTTCCTTTCGCCGTTAACACTAAACCGCGGTATTTTTCATAAACTAAATATTCATCTTTATCCAATTTTTGCACCATTTTTGTGACAGAGGAGGGATGTACGGACAATGCCTCAGCTATATCTGATACTCGCGCATATCCTTTTTCTTCGATTAAAATGTAGATTTGTTCAATATAATCTTCCATACTTGGTGTCGGCAATTTCTGTTCCCTCCTATAAAACCATTGTAAGAAAAAAATAACAATCAGTATTATTATATCATGAGGGCTTAAAATGACAAGATTGGACTTCCTCTTCAGGGAAAAACTCGTCAATATATCGCTCATCTGTTAAAAATTTGTCATAAAATTTTCCACTACGAACAGAATGTTCCTCGTTTGCCATCCGATTCTTTTGGCGCTAGAACCATTAAATCAGCGCTTTGATTCCCGTTAAAAAAATCCCGATAATAAAACCGCAAATAGCTCCATTCACCCGAATCCATTGCAGGTCTTTTCCGATTTTATTTTCCATCATATGAATAAGCGTTTCATCATCCAGCTTATCCAAATTCTCCTGTACCAGCTTGCCTATTTTTGAATGGTTCTCTTCAACAAGGTTGTTAATTTCCTTTTTTATCCAATTCTCGATGATATTGATTTTTATTGGATCTTCTTTTAGTTTGTTCAGAAAGCGTGTTAAAAAGGGAAGAAGATACATATCCACAAACTTGCTGTCTTGAACAAAGGCCAATGCTTTCTGCTGAGCTTTCTGCAAAATTCCTGTTATTTTTTCAGCTGGCTCCCAATCAGCAATAAGATGGTTCTTCCAATTTTCGATTTCTTCCAACAGTTCCTTATTGTCCTTTATGTTTTTCAATTCCGTACGAACATGCAAAAGCAAAGCCTTCCTGTTTGGATTATCAGTCTGGCGCAAACTGCTTACAACACTAAGAAGGAAGTTTTGTAGTATGCTGCCGAGTTTTTCTTCATTCAATAGATTCTGAAAAGACTTTAACGCAAACTGCAGAAAACCGTCTAACTTTATATTGTCAAGCGCCCGTATTGCCAGATTTCCGAGTTGATTCTTTGTGGTACTTTTCCTTATCCATTCTTCTGCCTTGCCAAGAAGATAATCTAACGCCTTCTCATCATATTCACGAATGAGCGCTTGATTGATGGCAGACTGAAGAACAGTGCACATTTTAATGGAATAAAAAGAAGACTTTATTTCTTTTTCAACAAAAGGGGTAATTTTTTCAAGATTGATATGACTGATCATTTGTACGACGAGTGACACAGCCCCTTTTTTAACTGAGTCTGAATGAAGCATTTTCTCAAGGACGGGCAACATTTTCTCTGTAAAATGGATTTGTTTGATTTTATCCCTAATGCTTTCTTTTGAAAGCCAATCATTTTCAAGTGTAGAAACGAGTGCTTTTGTCATTCTTTCCCGATTTTTAGGCAAAAGAGCTGTATGGGGGATGGGAAGCCCCAATGGATGTCGGAATAAGGCAGTAACAGCGAACCAGTCGGCTAATCCACCCACAAGCCCCGCCTCAAAGCCTCCTTGTAGTAATCCGCCTAGAAACGATCCTTGGAAAGGAATGGTTGCGACAAAGCCGGTTCCCATAACAACAAGCGAAAAACTAGCTAATCGCTTTGATTTCTTTGGTTGCTTTGACTTTTTAGATATCATGCTTCCCTCATCCTTTATGATATAAATTACTTTAACCAAATGAGTGTAAAATGATGCACAAAGGAGTACTATGTCCAGCTTTTCTCGAATCCAACTTCTTGACGGTACCAAATATCGTTACAGATATGATATTGCCTTACAACAATATAGCAAATCTTTGTTCATATTTCATTCACATAGACTGGAATGACGCTGTTCTGTCTTTTCAATGAACCTCTCCCACCTACACTCTGTTTAGAGGTGGGAGACTTCTCGGTGGACATGTTAAATTAGCTGTGATCAAGCTCCCAGCGAAACCAACGGCATGTCCATCTGTTTCTGCGACAATTTCGTTATGTTCGATGCCATCGATAAAGTAGTCAAGATGAAGCTTTGTGTCCCACATATTGTTATATAGATGGAAAATATCCCTCATTTGGCCAATCTCCCGAATTTGTTTGATAAGAAGCTGTTTTGCTTTATCAGGAATTTGGTTCGCCACATGGGTGTGAAACACGCAAATAATAGTATCTTCTGGAATTGTAGCTACTATGTTAGGTAAGAGCGCTATTCCATCTCCTTCTATGAAGCGGACAGGCGTTTGCTGCAGGCAGCGGGCGGCTTTTTGAAATAATTCGCGCCGCTCTTTATGCTCCGGCCAAATAAGCGCTTGCATCCATAAATAGTGCACCGCTCCAAATAACAAGTTCGGAATCGGCTGGCCGCTTCGGGCAGCTGAAGCAAGGCGCAATATCTCTTCATCTTCGGCAACGTTTAATGACAGCTGTTCGTACAGTTCACTAGACCCACGGCATTCACGAATGGCAAAACGGCGAAACCGCTCAGAAATAATCTTTAGCGACATCTTTATCTTCTCCTCTCGTTTTCTATTCGTCAAAAACTTCTTTTCTCCCATTATCCATCATGACATTCCATTCCGGCAATGGTACAATGGAGTCAATAGAAAGGAGGGACATAAAATGGCGCAAGAATTAATCGAATTATTTCGTTCCGTTTTAAAAGAAGAGCTACAGCCGGTTCATGAGCGGCTTGGTCGTCTCGAAGAGGGACAACAGCGGCTCGAAGAAAATCAACTTCGCTTGGAAGAACGACAGCAGCGATTGGAAGAACGGCAACAGCGGTTGGAAGAGCGACAGCAACGGTTGGAAGAACGGCAACAACGATTGGAAGAGCAACAGCAGCGGTTAGAAGAGCGGCAACAACGTTGGGAAGAAAAACTAGACAATTTCCTTATTGAAACAAGAAGTCATTTCAAAAAAATCGAAGAAGAATTAGCTGAGCACCGCCGGATGTTTGAGCTGCTTTCCAATGACTGGAGAAATGCGAAAATCGACATCGACTATTTAAGCGCAAAAACCGGAAAACATGACGCGGAAATTCATCAAATAAAGAAACGGCTCGAATTACAGCAGCTATAAACAACCATCCCCACAAACGAAAAAAAGCGCGTGCTGTCGGAGTGACCCGCTTACACGCACCTTCGTTGGAAAAGGCCATTTATCATCGCTTGCGAATTTGAAAATTGTCCTCTAACAGCACCCAATTTTCCGGATAAGAATAACCAAGCACCCAATAGCTAATGCCTCTTAGCTGATATTCTTTCACCAACTCAAATTTTGCCTGGGCACTGCGGGCATCCTCAAACCAGACTTCATGCGTCCGCCCCTGGCTGTCGACATAGCGGTAAAACGGCGATGCGGCGATTGGATCGTATTGAATCGTTGCGCCATAACGAACCGCCCTTTCTACTGCCTCCTGCGGGCTGAACGTTTCCGCCTCTTGCCCTTGTACGTGCGGAAGAACCCAGTCGCGCGCATAAACTTGAAATCCCATAAAAATTTTGTTTCTTGGTATCACGGTGACTGCATAATCGAGCACTCTTCTAATTTGATGAACAGGGGAAATCGCTTGCGGCGGACCAAGCCGGTATCCCCATTCATACGTCATCAGCACGACAAAATCGGCAATTCTCCCATGGGCTGGGTAATCATGCGCCTCATATAACAGCCCTTTTTGCTCCCCGCTTGTTTTTGGAGCAAGAGAAGTGGATACAAAATAGCCTTCCTGATGAAGGCGCTCCACAGCGCGTTGCAAAAATTGATTATACCGCTCGCGATCAGACGGATAGACGTTTTCAAAGTCAATGTTCAACCCTCGATACCCTTTTTCCCGCATCGTACGGACAATATTATCAAGCAGCCGGTTTTGCAATTGTGTATTGGAGAGTATCGTTTGCGCCAGCCTGGATCCCGGATCTTTATACGTAAAATTGGTGATCGCCATCATTGGAACGACCCTTTCTGCCGCTATAGCCTGAATGATGGCCGAATCATTGAACGGATCGAGTCCGCCATCTGCTCTGATTGTATATGCAAACGGAGATGCGTACGTTAAATGGCGGCCTACTTCCCGTACTTGCTGCGCCCCTTTTTCCCCCGGATCAATCGTAAATGCATTCACTTCAATGACCGACTTAGAATGAGGAATCGTTAATACCATGCCGGGGAAAATTACGTTTGGATCGGCAATCCGATTGACTTGCAGGATCTCTTGCACGGTCATCCCATACCGCGCGGCGATTTGCGACAACGTTTCTCCCCGCCGCACCGTGTGGGTTCTTGGCGGAATAAGAAGAACCGTTCCTTGATAAAGGACGGAAGGATTGCTGATTCGGTTGGCCCGAACAATCGCATCCATTGAAACGCCGTATCGCCTAGCGATAGCCCATAATGTTTCTCCCGGACGAACGGTATGATAGCGATATGGAACCGGAATGACGAGCGCCTGCCCGACCGCGAGACGATTGGGATCTTTGAGACCATTAGCCGCAATGATTTGATCCAGCATCACCCCGTAGCGTTGAGCAATCGCCCATAAGTTTTCCCCTCTCTGCACAATATGGATCAGCATCGTCTTCCTCCCCCAGTCAATAATTACACCTCATGCTACTATATTTTCGTTTTTCTGCTCTTATGAATGAAAAAAGCTGGCTCAGTCAGTTGACTAAGCCAGCTTTCCGTTTTATTGATTTGCCTTGCTTACAGCCCGCATTTTAGCTGTGCGCCGCAGCTTGTGCATGTGTTGCAGCCGCCGATTTCTTCGACCGTACCTTCACGGCAAACCGGGCAAATGTTGCCGACTTCGGACCCGATCGTTACATCAGTTGCGCGCAAATCTTGAATCGTATCAACGAGAACAACGGCGCGTTTTGTTTCTTTGTCCTCTTCCTCTTCCGGGAGCAGTTCGAGCTGCTCTTCGGGCGTATTTTCTTCCGCTTTCAGTGTCAATACTTGCGCATCGCGGCTTCCGTCCACATAGACCGTACCGCCTTTTGCGCCGCCGCGCCATAAGCGTTCATATACTTTTTGCACTTGCTCAACGGTATATCCTTTTGGCGCGTTTACCGTTTTTGAAAGGCTGGAGTCGACCCAGCGCTGAATGATGCATTGCACATCCGCATGTGCTTCCGGCGATAAATCCATCGCCGTGACAAACCAATGCGGCAAGTTGTTCGGATCCGCTTCCGGATGTTTGTCCAAATATTCTTGAACGATATCGGCCTTCACCTCAATAAACTTGCCTAGGCGGCCGCTGCGGTAGTAAGAGAAGGAAAAATATGGTTCAAGCCCTGTAGAAACCCCAACCATCGTTCCAGTGGATCCAGTCGGAGCGACCGTAAGCAAATGCGAATTGCGAATGCCGTATTTCAAAATATCTTGGCGAATATCTTCCGGCATTCGTTTCATATAGCCGGTATTAATAAACGCTTCCCGCAGTTTTTGCGTTTCTTCTTCCGTTTCCCCAACAAGGAATGGGAAGCTGCCTTTTTCTTTCGCTAGTTCAATTGACGCGCGATAAGCGGTCGTCGCAATCGTCTTAAACAATTCATCGACAAGTTTGTTTCCTTCCTCAGAACCGTACTCTTTTTCGCAGTAAATAAGCAAATCAGCTAGTCCCATAACGCCAAGACCGATGCGGCGCTCCCCGAGCGCTTGTTTTTTGTTTTCTTCTAGGAAATACGGCGTTGCGTCAATAACGTTATCTTGCATTCTCACGCCGATTTCGACGGTGCGTTTTAATTTTTCATAGTCGACGACTTTCTTTTCTTTATCGACCATATTCGCCAGGTTAATGGCTGCTAGGTTGCAGACGGAATATGGTGCGAGAGGTTGTTCCCCACACGGGTTTGTCGCAACCACTTTTTGACCGTACGCTCGGGCGTTCGTCATTTCGTTGGCGTTATCGATGAAGAAAATGCCTGGTTCCGCGGAATACGTCGCGCAAATATTAATCAGCTTCCAAAGCTCGCGGGCGCGAATTTTGCGGTACACGCGCACGCGGTATCCCATTTTCTCCCATTCGCGTACATCGCCGACTTCGTGCCATTTTTCGTTGTAAATTCGCATTTCTTCTTCTGAGTAAGTTTCTACATCCGGGAAGCGCAGTTCGTACTCTTCATCTTTTTCGACGGCTTCCATAAACTCTTTTGTCAGGCAGACGGAAATGTTTGCTCCTGTTAAAAAGTCCGGATTATGTACCGTGTATGTGCCGCCTGTACGTAATTTTTCTTCTGCTTCTTTAATAATTTCTTCACTGAAGCCGCCGTAGCCCGGAACGTTTTTGTAGTTGACGATTGCTTGGTACATTGCTCGTTCCCGTTCGGTAAGCGGCGTGAATTTCAGTTTATCTTGCGCCGCTTTTTTAATTCCTTCGTCTTCCATATTTTCAATTAAATAGCGCAAAATGCGCGGATTTTGCATTTTTGAGACGATGAACTCGATAATGTCCGGATGCCAGTCTGCCAGCATAATCATTTGCGCGCCACGCTATTTGTTACTCACTCCATATGATGGAGCGGGCTAGGTCATTTCTGCCTAGCTCTCCGTCTTTCGAACGGAGGTCAGACTATATCATCAAAGAAGAGATCAGAGAACTTTTCATATTTACGATTCAATTTTATATCTCCATGTTGATAAAGGTAATGGAATATTTTTCTGAGATCTTCGATGCTTGAAATATAAAGATCAAAACAACCTGCTTTTTCGGTCAATGTATTAACATTTTGTGCAATATCTTTGGATTTCAAGAATTTCAAGATTCCTTCTAACAATTGTCTTGATCCGGTAATACCAAATCGTGCTCTCAAATAAGTTTTATTTCTGTCTGGATAGTATCTTTGATATACTCTTATGTTACCATCAGCATCGAACACCCCACGTAAGAAGCTCCATTGCAATGCATCATTGTTAAATTCTATCCAAGGTTCACTTCCTGACTTTTGAGAAGTTATCCCTAATCGAATTAAGTCATTGCACATCTTTGTTGAGTTGATAACTAGTGAATATTTATTTTGCTCATTAGGAGCATTTTTCTTTCTAAATTTGATAGCCTCTTCCATGTTTAATTCTTTTGCTATATCATAAAGCAATTGTTTATCTTCTTCTGCTAAAGTTAAGATAAGACGCTTTGATTTTTTACGGTTAACTATTGTTCCATCACCTAGGATATAGCCAGCTAAATATGCTTGATTTGGAGTTTTTATATCAGCGAAATAATCTTCATTATAGTTATATTTTTTGTTTGCTAATTTACCTGCTTCTCCAGGTTTTCTGATTTCAAACATTTTCATTTCTTCATTCCATCTTTTTAAAGTTCCTCTATTTATACCTAACATTTCAGCTATTTTAACTTGGCTATATCCTTGTTCATGGAGATATTTTGCTTTCTTCATGATCTCTTCTTTGTCTCGTGCCTCGTAACGTCGTTGCCGAGCGTTACGATTTACTCCTTCCATGGCCCCCAATATACCAACCACCTTGATTAATATTATAATTTTAATTTAATTATATTGGGAGCTGTAGGAAGTTTCAATAGTCGTTGAACCTTCATCTCCGTTTCCAGAGATGCTTGGCTGCTGGTTGCCCATTGTTACATCCAACTTGTTTTCAAACCATCACGCTCGCCGTTGCCGGCCACGTTGTGGTCAAGTTGGCTTTAGGGGGTTCCAGCAATTCACGAGATTTTACTCCCGCCATGGCGCTTTTTAACGGGAGCCACCTTGTTCGACAAGGTGGGTTAATTTCGCAATATCGTCAAGCCAGGAGACCGATCCGGACGATTTTCCGTTCACCCCGCGCGCTAACGTGTTGCGCGGACGCAATGTCGAGCCATTCGTGCCGACGCCGCCGCCGCGGCTCATAATTTCCATTACTTGTTTGCGATGCTCGGAAATCCCTTCACGCGAATCTTTTATAAACGGCATGACATAGCAGTTGAAATACGTCACATCTTTCCCGGACCCTGCGCCGTACAATACGCGGCCCGCTGGAACAAAGTTCAAGCTGACAAGCTCTTGATAAAACTTTTCAAACCACTCTTTCCGTTTTTCCTCCGTTTTTTCCACCGCTGCCAAGCCTGTTGCATTTCGTTTCGCGATTTGTTCGTAAAAGATTTCGAGCGGTTTGTCGATCACATCAAGCGGGCGGACGACGGTTCCCGTCTCTGCTTCTTCTCCTTCGAGTACGTGTCGATATTCTTCCTCAACGAGCACTTTCGCTTTTTTTGCTTCCCAATCAATATCAACGATAAAGCCCAAGCCGCGAGCCGGGAATTTCGGATCTTCTTTAATCGTCAATACGACAAAATCGCCGACTCCCAGCGTCAATTTTTCTGTATCTTTAAATGAGTAGCGATCCAACATCACTAAACGAGAAACGCCTTTATGCGTAATTTTCATATCCTCCGTAATTGGATGCACTTGCGGAAAAAGACGAATATCCTCATTCAACTTTTCGATATTAATTTTCATTTTTTCCGAAGACGCGACCGTCATTCTCCAATCTCTCCTCTTCTTTCTATTTTTTTATTACTTTTCTGCCTGCGTGTTCTGTCTTTTCTACCTTACCATATTAACCATAAAAAAACAATATATAGTATGTTTTTTAACAAAAAACATACTATATATTGTGTTTTGGTCAACTGTTTTTCATTTTGTCAAATAAAAAAAACAATAGAAAACGGCGAAAAAAGGAGAGAAACGAAAAAATTACGCCTTTTTTGCCGATAAATGAATGATTTTCCATGTTGCCAATCAGCGTTTGAAATTCCATTCATCGCTTTCATATTTCGTTCGTGCTAGCTCATGAACATATTCTAGTTCTTCCGGCGATAACGTATATGGTTCCAGCACGATATCAAGCCCTTTTTCAAATCCTTTATAAAACGCTTCTTTCGCTTCTTCGATCGTAATCTTGCGGTTGGTCAATTCGTTAATCGCCACCGCCTTGTTTTTAAAATTGCGTTGCAGGCGCTCTTTTACCCGTTCGTTTGGATATTTAAACAAGCTGAAAAGCAAATCTTCATCCAAGTCAAGCAAAATCGAGCCGTGCTGCAAAATAACCCCTTTTTGCCGCGTCTGCGCACTGCCGGCAATTTTGCGGCCTTCGACGACAAGCTCATACCATGACGGCGCATCAAAACAGACGGCAGATCTTGGGCTTCTTAAATCCGCTTTCTCCTCTTCCGTTTTTGGCACGGCAAAATAGGCATTTAAGCCGAGAAAACGAAATCCTTCTAAAATTCCTTGCGAAATCACCCGATACGCCTCGGTCACCGTTTTTGGCATATCCGGATGTTCTTCGGAAACAATCACACTATACGTCAGCTCTTTATCATGAAGAACGCCTCGTCCTCCTGTCGGCCGTCTCACAAACCCAAGGCCATGGCGTTTTACCGCTTCTAAATCAATTTCTTTTTCCACTTTTTGAAAATACCCGATCGATAACGTCGGCGGATTCCAACCATAAAAGCGAATCGTCGGCGGAATTTTGCCTTCGCTATGCCAGTCTAAAAGCGCCTCATCTAGCGCCATATTAAACGAAGGAGAACAGTATCCGGAGTCGATAAAGCGCCAAATTTCTTTTGCCATCTTTCAACCCTTCTTTTAATTTTAAAGTTTGCGTCTACTAGTTTAACAAACAATCCGAATCATGGAAAGAAAAACGCTGTTATACTCTTGGAAAATATTTTGCTTATCAAAAGCAACGCTTATATAATAGAAGTTGGCAAATGAACGGAAAGGGGGCGCTACTTGTGGAAATATTGCTTATTATTCTCGGCGCAATCATCATCTATTCTGTTGTCACCTATCTCATGCAGCGAAAAATAGTAAAAGCATTAACAGAAGAAGAATTCCGCGCCGGTTATCGCAAAGCGCAATTAATTGACGTCCGCGAACCGGATGAGTTTGCGGCTGGACATATTTTAGGAGCGCGCAATATTCCTTTGACCCAACTGCGCATGCGCATGAAAGAGTTGCGAAAGGATCAGCCAATTTATTTATATTGCCAAAACGGGCTGCGCAGCGGCCGCGCCGCGCAAATGCTGTACCGTAAAGGATACCGCGATTTGTACCATTTAAAAGGCGGTTTTAAAACATGGACGGGGAAAATCAAGAAAAAGGCTTAAGGCAGCTAGAAAGGATAGATGGAAGCCGCGAAACGCTTTCATCTATCCTTTTTTCTCATCGTCAATTATAAAGAAAACAGTAGGCTCCGCTTTACTTTTTGCCAAAGTGAAGGATTTATTATGCAATAAGGTGCCCAAAAAACGTTTAGGGCACCCAGTTTAGACTGCTAGGAAATGACTTCTAACTCCGAAGGCATCACTACTTTTTCTAGTACAGAAGCCACGGCGCCGATCGCACAGCTTTTTTCCAATAACTGTGATGGAATAATGAACGGACCGTTCCCATTTTTCACTAATATCCTTTTTTCGACTTCTTCCCGTGCCGGCTCCAGCACCCATTTGCCCGCCTTGCCAATCGTACTGCCGACAATAACGGCTTCCGGGTTATACGCATAAATGATATGTAAAATGCCGATCCCCAGGTAATGGCCGACCTCCGCCAATATTTGCGCCATTTGCTTGTCGCCGCTTTCAGCTAATGCGCGTACTTTCTCTACGGAAAAGCCTTCTAACATGGAATGATAATGTTCCTGCTCGAGCCGACGCTGAATATACTTTTCTGACGCGTACATCTCCCAACATCCGTTATTGCCGCAGCTGCAACGAAAGCCGTGAACGTCAATGACATGATGGCCGATTTCGCCGGCAATGCCATCAATCCCGCGGTATAGCTGGTTGTGAATGATGACTCCGGCGCCGATCCCGATCCCGGCGCTGACATATACAAAATTCGCAAACTCTTTGCCGGCGCCAAACCATTTTTCACCGAGCGCCGCCAACTTTGCTTCGTTTTCAATAATAATCGGATAATTTGGCCATTGTTTTTGAAGAATGGAAGAAAGGGAAACATGATCCCAATGAAGGTTCGGCGCAAATACAACAAGCCCTTCTTCCGCATCCACAATCCCTGGCACGCCAATGCCGATGCCCATTATTCCATACGGAGTAGTCGGCGCCTGGCGAATGGCTTCGTGAATCATCGCGATCATTTTTTCGATGATTGTTTCCTGCTTTTCATTGGCACGAAAATGGCACATCTTTTCCCAAATGATCTCGGCGTTTAAGTCCGTTAACACGGCATAAATGTAGTTGACCCCCAACTCTATGCCGATTAGTGAGCCAGCCGCTTCGTTAAAGCGGAGCATGAGCGGCCGGCGGCCACCGGTGGAAACGCCAATTCCGCTTTCGCTGACAAAATGTTCGGAAATTAATTCATCGACTAACGCTGATACCGTAGCCTTGTTTAATCCGGTGATTTTGGCGATCTCCGCCCGCGAAATATTATTTTTTTCGCGAATCAGCTTTAATACGATCTGTTTATTGATTTTTTTGACGAGTCCTATATTTCCTGTTCGCACCATATACGGTCATTCCTTCTACAACCTTTTTAGTATGCCGCGCGAATAGGCGGATGAGTCTCTGATCAATATCCATCGCCAGCGGCTGTATGAAAAAAGTTTATCTCGTGAGCCATGACATATGCAAACGCACGCAGCAATTCTTCATCGCTTACTTTTTCCCACGATCCCTGCGGCCAAAACTGATTTCACCCACTACTAATCGCTGTTCCTCAGTCTCCTATATTCCATCTTTGATGTACAATACAAAAACGACTTATTGCTTCTGTTTAATAACATTAGTTTATATACTAAACTAACATAGTTTTTATGTCAATAAAAAACAGATGAATTCATCTTCTTTGCAGAGAAAGGAACTATGTGTTTGTGGTATGGGCATTACTTTTCATTAACTAAAAGATACACTTCATCAGTCCATCACTCTCGTTTTTTGTGCACGTTCTTCTTGAAACGATTTGACAGGATAGCGCATGATTTCCTGTATGTAACCGATGAGCATCTTTTCACTTCCTTCATTATTTTCTTATTTTTCTGTCTACAATTAATATACAAAAACAAGCGATCCATTCCCAGCGGAATGAATCGCTTGTTTTATTCGTTTTATCGTTTTTGGTAGCGCAAGATTGGCTTGCGCGCAGCTGTCGTTTCGTCGAGGCGTTTGACAACGGTCGTATGCGGTGCTTCTTGCACGATTTCTGGATTTTCTTCCGCTTCTTTAGCGATTTGAATCATCGCATCGATAAACGCGTCTAACGTTTCTTTCGATTCGGTTTCCGTCGGCTCGATCATCATGCATTCCTCGACAATAAGCGGGAAATATACTGTCGGCGGATGGAAGCCGAAATCCAGCAAACGCTTAGCAATATCGAGCGTGCGGACACCGAGTTTCTTTTGCCGTTTGCCCGACAAGACAAATTCATGCTTGCAATGGCGGTCGTACGGCAACTCGTAATATTCCGCGAGACGGCGCATCATATAGTTGGCATTTAACACGGCATATTCCGTCACCGCTTTTAAACCGTCTGGACCCATGGAGCGAATATACGTGTAAGCGCGGACGTTAATGCCGAAATTGCCGTAGAAAGGTTTTACGCGTCCAATCGCTTGCGGTCGGTTATAGTCCAAATAATAGCCATTTTCCCCTTTTGAAACGACCGGCTTTGGTAAAAACGGGATAAGGTCCGCTTTCACCCCGACTGGACCGGAGCCTGGACCGCCTCCACCGTGCGGACCAGTAAATGTTTTATGCAAGTTGAGATGCACGACATCAAACCCCATATCTCCCGGTCTTGCCTTGCTTAATACAGCATTTAAATTAGCGCCGTCATAGTACAGCTTTCCGCCAGCTTCATGCACAATCTCGGCCATTTCTAAAATATTTTTCTCAAACAAGCCGAGCGTATTTGGATTTGTAAGCATCAATGCCGCTGTATCCGGGCCAACGACGCGTTTTAAATCTTCTAAGTCCACTAACCCGTCTTCTGTCGACTTGACAGTAACGGTTTCAAAACCGGCTACCGTTGCGGAAGCTGGATTCGTTCCGTGAGCGGAGTCAGGAATAATCACTTTCGTCCGGTGAAAGTCGCCGTTTGCCTCGTGATACGCACGAATCATCATCAGCCCTGTCCATTCGCCGTGCGCTCCCGCCGCCGGCTGTAGCGTAACGGCGTCCATCCCGGTGATTTCTTTTAAATGCTCCTGCAGGTCATACATTAATTCTAACGCACCTTGCACCGTTTCCTCAGGCTGAAGCGGATGAATATGAGCAAATCCAGCGAGACGTGCGACATTTTCATTGATTTTCGGATTGTATTTCATCGTACAAGAACCGAGCGGATAAAAGCCGGAATCGACGCCATGATTCCGTTTGGACAATGCGGTGTAATGGCGCATAATATCGAGTTCCGACACTTCTGGAAGCTCCGGCTCCTCCGTACGAATATAATCGGCCGGTACGACATCTTCGACATGGACAGCCGGAACATCTAACTCCGGCAAACTATAGCCAATGCGCCCAGGTTTGCTTAATTCAAAAATAAGCGGCTGATCTTTATGCATGGCAATCCCCCAATTCTTTCACGAACGTGTCGATTTCTTTTTTTGTTCGCAATTCGGTTACCGCAATTAACATATGATTTTGCAATTCCGGATAATCGCGGCCGACATCATAACCGCCGATGATTCCTTTTTCAAGAAGGCGTTTGTTCACTTCCGCCACCGGCTTGCGAAGCCGGATAACAAATTCATTGAAAAACGGCCCGGTAAACGGCACATCAAACCCGTGTTTGACGAATTCATTTTTCGCATACTGCGCTTTTTGTATATTCATCGCCGCCATTTCTTTCACACCTTTTTTGCCAAGCGCCGTCATCGCAACAGAAGCAGCGAGCGCGTTTAGCGCTTGGTTCGAGCAAATATTGGACGTCGCTTTATCGCGGCGAATGTGTTGCTCGCGCGCCTGCAATGTCAACACAAAGCCTCTTCGTCCTTCTTCATCGCTCGTCTGTCCGACAAGGCGTCCAGGAATTTTGCGTATTAGTGCTGATTTGACGGCAAAATAGCCGCAATGCGGTCCGCCAAATTGCATTGGAATGCCAAATGGCTGGGCATCGCCGACAACGATATCTGCGCCAAACTGTCCTGGCGGAGTAAGGATGCCAAGAGCAAGTGGATTGCTCGCAACAACGAACATGCTTTTTCCGCTATGGGCGATCGGTTCGATGTCTTTTAGCGGTTCAATTTGTCCGAAAAAGTTTGGATATTGAACAATAACACAAGCAACTTCCTCATCCATTTCCATCTTTAATGCCTCTAAGTCGGTTACGCCATTTTGAAACGGAATTTCTACGACACAAAGCCGCTGTCCTTTTGCGTATGTTTTCACCACATCGCGGTATTCCGGATGAACCGTTTTCGATAGCAATACTTTTTTCTTTTTCGTATGCGCAGCACTTAATAGCATTGCTTCCGCTAGTGCTGTGCCTCCATCGTACATGGAAGAGTTCGCTACATCCATTCCTGTCAATTCACAAATCATCGTTTGAAACTCGAAAATCGCTTGCAGTTCGCCTTGCGAGATTTCCGGCTGATATGGAGTATATGCTGTGTAAAATTCAGAACGTGAAATAACATGATCCACAATCACAGGAATATAATGATCATACACTCCTGCACCTAAAAAGGACGTATATTTTTTCGTATCCGCGTTTTTCTCTGCAAGCGCGGACAGTTCTTTGAACAGTTCCGGCTCCGATTTCGCCTTTTTAATGTTTAACTCGCCGCGAAAGCGTACGCTTTCCGGAATATCCGCAAACAAATCATCAATCGAATCAACGCCAATTACCTTCAACATTTCCCGCTTATCTTCTTCTGTCATCGGCAAATAACGATGAAGCACGTCCATTCTCCCCTTTTTTTTCTTTACTTTGCCCGCTTATAAAACGGAGTTGCGATTACTTTCGCTTTCAAACGTTTACCGCGGATTTCGACTTCTACTTCCGTATCCATCTCGGTAAATTCTGTTTTTATAAGCGCTAGGCCGATATTTTTCTTCAATGTCGGTGATTGCGTTCCAGTCGTGACAAATCCGATTTCTTCTCCATTGGCAAACACTTTATAGCCATGGCGCGGAATGCCTTTGTCAATCATTTCGATCCCGACCAGTTTTCGCGCTGTTCCTTCTTCTTTTTGTTTTTTCAATACATCTTTTCCGATAAAATCGGCATCTTTGTTCGTTTTCACCGCAAATCCAAGACCGGCTTCAATCGGGGTAATGTCTTTCGATAGCTCTTGTCCGTAAAGCGGCAGCGTCGCTTCAAAACGAAGCGTATCGCGCGCACCGAGTCCGCATGGAAGCACTCCTTCTTCTTTCCCTGCTTCTAAAATGGATTCCCAGAGCGCTACGGCATCTTCTTTTCGGCAATAAATTTCAAAACCATCTTCCCCAGTGTAACCGGTACGGGAAACAAGCGCTTTTACGCCGTTAATATTTATATCATCCTGAAACGAGAAAAATTTGATTGCCGATAAATCGGTATTCGTTAATTTTTGTAACACTTGTTCTGCAAGCGGCCCTTGCAAAGCAAGTTGAGCAATTTCCTGAGAAATGTTTACAAGTTCCACATCGCCAAATAAGTGGTCATGCAGCCACTCAAAATCTTTCTCAATATTGGCGGCATTGACAACAAGGAGATAATGGCCATCCGCTTTTTTATAAATTAATAAGTCATCCACCGTTCCGCCATCTTCATAACACATAAGCGAATATTGCACACGGCCGTCTGTCAATTTCGATACATCGTTCGTCATCATTTTTTGCAAAAACGCAAGGCTGTCGTCCCCTTTAACGACAAACTCTCCCATATGTGATACATCGAATAAGCCAGCACGTGTACGCACTGCTTCATGTTCTTCTTTAATGCTGGAAAATTGAACAGGAAGCTCCCATCCGCCAAAATCGATTGTTTTGGCACCATAACGCTCGTAAACAGCAAATAACGGCGTGCGTTTTAGCATTTCTTCCCCTCCTAATTTTTTACATAAACGCAAAAAGGACAGACTCCTCCCTACCATGATGAGTGGAGGCTCTGTCCTGGCACCTGAAAGTTTCCCTATTGTAAAATAGGTTTCCTCTTTGGTGGTTCACAAGGTCGTGAACACTCTCCAGAGCTGCGTCAAACAAGAGTCTTTTTGCCTGAGAGATTCGCGTTTCCGCTTGCTCCTTCGGCGCTACATTACGTAGTCTCTCCCCTTGTTCTCATCCGCGGCCATATATAATTTTCAAGAAAATGGGCACACTATTAGTAAAAAATCGCAAAATAAATTTTAACTTTCTAACTTTACTATTATACTACCATTAAAAAATGGAAAAGAGCAATAAAAAAATAAAAAAATAACCGAACTTTTTAATATTATTAAACAACAAAAAACGAATAATATACGTATATTAATAAAAATTATAAATAAAATGTTCGTGAAAATAAAGGAGTTGGATGCAATGATGGACATCGAGATGGATGAAACGTGGAAGGAAGAATTTATCGAACGAATCGAAAAGGACGGGCCTTGGGCGAGCTGGGAAATGTATCAATTAGCGCTCGAGGCTGCTGCGCATTTAAGCGTACCTGAGTTTGACGGTCTGCAAGCGCCAAAACATTTGCCACACTTGACTCCGCTTCCTCATCAGCTTGAAGTTGCAAGGCAAGTCGTCGAAAACATGAATGGAAAAGCGATTCTTGCCGATGAAGTCGGTCTTGGAAAAACCATTGAAGCAGGCCTTATTTTAAAAGAATATATGATCCGCGGGTTGGTAAAAAAAGTGCTGATTCTTGTCCCTGCCTCTCTTGTATCGCAATGGGTAAAGGAGCTAAACGAAAAGTTTTTTATTCCTGCCGTGCAACAGAAAAAAAGCTATGTGTGGGAACAATGCGATGTCGTCGTATCCTCGATCGACACGGCAAAAAAAAGCCCGCATCGGGAAATTATTTACAAACAGCAATACGACATGGTCATCATTGATGAAGCGCACAAGCTGAAAAACAATAAAACAAAAAACTATGAGTTTGTTCAAAATTTAAAAAAGAAGTTTTGCTTGCTCCTAACAGCGACGCCGATTCAAAACCGGATTGAAGAAATTTTTAACCTCGTTTCCCTACTAAAGCCCGGTCATTTAGGAAACGCAGAATATTTTGCAAAAACGTACGGAAAAACGCGCTCTTTACAAACAAATGAACATTTAAGAGCACTTATTAATAAAGTCATGATTCGCAACCGCCGCGTTGACACTGGCATTGAATGGTCCAAACGCCACGTAAAAACCGTGCTTATTGAGTTTACGAAAGAGGAACGAGAATTGTATGAGGCGGTACAAGCGTTAAAATATGATGGATCACTGTTATTTGGCAATCAATTTTCACTTATCACCATGCTGCGGGAAGCGTGCAGCAGCCGCGAAGCGCTATTTCTCACCGTAAAAAACATGATGGACAAGTACGAAGGAGAGGTTCCAGATTCTTTCCACAAACTAATGGAAAAAATAAATGCCGTTACAACCAATTCGAAGGCAGAAAAAGCGTTGCAGCTTATTCAATCCATTAATGACAAAGTCATTATTTTTACCGAATACCGGGCGACACAGCTGTATTTGCAATGGTTTTTAAAGCAGCACGGCATCTCTTCCGTCCCGTTCCGCGGCGGATTTAAACGTGGAAAAAAAGATTGGATGAAAGAGTTATTTAAAAATCATGCGCAAGTTTTTATCGCAACAGAAGCGGGCGGAGAAGGAATTAACTTACAATTTTGCCGCCATGTCATCAACTATGACCTGCCTTGGAACCCAATGCGGCTCGAACAGCGAATTGGACGCGTTCACCGGCTCGGTCAAACAAACGATGTGCACATTTACAATTTCGCTGTAAAAAATACAGTGGAAGAACATATTTTAACGCTGTTATATGAAAAAATTCGTCTATTTGAACGGGTAGTTGGCCAATTGGATGACATTTTGGCAAAAATGAACTTTGCGAATTTGGAGCATTATTTGCAAGACGCACTCTTGAACTCTCGAAGCGAAGGAGAAATGAAAATTAAAATGGAGAATATTACCGCAATGATTGAGCTAGCAGACCAGCTCACTAAAGGAGGGGAACAATATGCAGCAACATGAGATCCACCAATTTTTAGAACGATATTTTCGCGCCAATGAATGCGACATTCTCGAAGCAGATGACGAATATATAAAAGTGCAATTGTCGATTGAAATGGATAAAGAGTTAATGAATCGCCCGTTTTATTGGCATTATATTGAGCGAACCGGCGGCACGCCTGCGCCGATGCAACTAACGCTTATTACAAAACAAACAGAGAAAACAAACTCACTAGAAGGAGAACGGCTGCATTTTGGTTCACCTAGATTGCATCAAATTTTCCGCTCCGCGCAAAAACGCGGCGGCTTCATTCGCTTGTATGAGGAAGTAGATACTTACCAGCAATCACACATTCCACTTCATCCTTGGCTTGGATTAAACGTGAAAATTTCTTACCAGTGTGACAGAACGAAAGATCAAATTTTGTCACTCGGATTGCACTTAATCAGCGGAACAATTATCGAGCAATTTCATGACCGATTACAGAAACTGAAGCTTACCCCGAAAATACCTGATTATTGTTTTACGATTTCCCCGCTCATCAAACCAAAAAGCGGTATTGGACGTTTAGAACAATACATTCGTAGACACATCTTTCAAGATGATCACACATGGGCGGAAAAAGCGAAAGAAAGATGGGCAGAAGATTTGGCGCTTCTTGATCATTTTTATGAAGGGATGGAAGAAAAACCAGAATGTTATTATATTGAAAAAGAAGCGCTTGAAGAGCAGTATAAACCAAGAATTATCGTTTCCGTCATTAACGGAGGACTATTTTACTTGCATCCCCGTTCCTAATCGTTCTGTTTTCGCTAACTGCTATTGAAAAAGGAGCGTTTCCGTCATGGGAACGCTCCTTTACGAATGGCGCCGAAATAAGAGACGAAGAGAGATAGGAATCATTCCAAACCAACGGTATAATAGCGGCGGCTTCTCCTGTTTGCGCTGCATCCGCTTTTTCTTGCGCTCTTCTTTCGGCAAATCCATATAGGTTACAAGCTGTTGGGTGACAAACTTTACGTAATCGTTTGTCGACATACATGCCACCCCCTTTTCCATTAGCTTTTCCATTCTTTTTCTACTTTAATCACATTTGCAATCTCTTCGGCCATTTTGCTCCACCGTTCGATTGGTTGTACTGACGCTTATATCTTCTTCTCGATAATAAGGAAGAGTAATTTTTCAATTCATCAAGATGAAGTAATGGATAATAATGAATTACAAACCGTTTATCACGAATTATTCTCCGTCCATTCGATAATATCAAGGGATGGAAATAAAACGATAAACGTAGCGCTATAGCGAATTCCTCCATCGGAACGGGCAAAAATCAAAGCTTTTACTTTCGTTTCATCAATTTTTTCCCACTTATAATTTGCTTTGCCAATCGGGTAAACAAAAACCCCCTCATTCCCTTGTAAATCGGGAAAAGATGCAATCTGTTTTTTGACATCAAAAACCGCCATTTGCATAATCGAATCGACTTCATACGATTGTTGCTCGTACGCGATTGATTCCATTTCCACCCGATACAATTCGAGCACATGAGAAAATGCTAACAGAAAGAAAAAAGAAACCACGACTGTAATTGGAAAAATCATACCGCTTTGATTTCGCATCACAAACGCCACCCTGCTAAAAAAGTCGAGAAATAAACGCTTCATATGTTTTTCCGTCCGTCGCTCTTACATGAAGAAAAATTCCGTGATTGGTCAATGTATATGTGACATTTTCGACAAATTGCAGCGCCGTTTCATTGCCTGTGCCGTTTACTTGTCTGCGAATCGATGAGCGGTATAGGTCAAAACTGACTTGATCCCCTGTAAATTTTTCTAAATATAGCGTCGTACCATTGCTTTTCCATTGTTTCGATTCATTTAACTCCCTTTTGAGCTGCTGTACAAAAATTTCCCACTCGATACGATGAAATCCATTAACGTTTTCATATTTGAATAAACGCGCATCTAAAAGAAGCGGCAACAATGATGTAATCAGTAAAACGATCAACAAGACGATCAGCATTTCTAAAAAAGTAAACCCATTTTTCGAACCGATCATCGTTTTACATATCCACACCTTTCTGCGCTGCGGTTTGCGTAGTCAGTCCAACGTACGCATACTTTCCACATATCGTTTTCTTCGTAATCCGAATGAATCACAAATGTTGTTCGTCCATCTACTACCGTCATTTCTTTGTGGATATTTTCTTCGTATAATGCCGCATCCAATATTTGTTGCGCCTTTGCTTTTAGAGCAATATTTTGACGCTCCATCATTATTTGTGCAAACAAAGGCAACAATACTGTTGTAATAGCGAGCAATAACGCCAAAGCAAAAACCGCTTCCACTAAGGTAAAGCCATTACAGTTTTTGCACATAAAACCTCCCTTTTCCTAGCAAAAATACGATTTTATATGTTCTATCTTTTCTTTTTAACAATAGCGATCCCGCTTTATTGATATTTCCGTTTTCTAAAAAAATGAGCGGCATCGTCAATGTAGTCAGCTGAAATTTCCATTCGCTAGAGATCGATCGTTTTAAAATCGTTTTCTCTGATGTTATTTCCGTGATACGATACTCTGGGTGATTTTCCGAAAACGTAACCGCTACCGATGTTTTATGGGTCATTGCATATTGTTGTGCATACAACAAATCATTGCGGAGCTGTGTAATGATATACATTTCTGTTTTCTGTTTCGCAACGCTGTTTAAAGAAGGGAAAGACACCGCCATCAATACCGTGATGGCGGTTAAAACAAGAAGCATTTCAATAAAGGTGAAGCCATCATTACGCGCCACTTTCACTTACTTCCCCGTTGCTATTAATTTGAATTTTATGTCCGTTTGGACAATGGTCTGACTTAATATACTTTCCATCAATAAGCTGCTGTATTGTCGGAATTTGTTTATGTTCCATTTCATATGCCTTCACTTGGGCTTGGACGGTGTTCACAAACGCTTCACATCCTTTGTTATTAATCATTCCATTGTGTTTCGTTATATTTGGAATGACAATAAGCAATAAAATAGAAATAACCATTAATACAATTAACATTTCGATTAACGTAAACCCTTTTTCATTCATTGGCATTTTCCCTCCTATAAATTGTTCATCATCGAAAACATCGGAAGCAAAATCGCTAAATACATGCAAATAACGAGAATGCCCACAAAGGAAAGCAAGATCGGTTGAACGAGTTTCATCGATGTTTCTATACGATCTTCCATTGTTTGAAAAACAATTTCGCTATAATGGCTTAATTCTTTTGCCAATTCTCCGTTTGATTGCCCGTGACGAACGACAAGCGCCAACTCTTGTTCGTAGTACTCACGTGACGCGACAATGGCATCTAACGATATTCCTTTGACAAGCTGTTGTTTCATTCTTTTTCCTTCTTCACGTAAAAAAGGGAGTTTCTCTTGCCGCTCAAATATTTGCAGCGATTCATAAATAGATAAACCACCTTGTAATAAATGGCCTAATTGCATTGCGAACATATGCGTAAAATATAGCTTCGCAAAGGAACGAATAAAAGGGATTTTCATTATTATGTTGATCTGTGTAGGTATTTCGAGTTTTTGAAACCAGCTAATGTATAAAAGAAAACAAGCAATAGCGAAAACACCTAAAACGCCAAACATATTGGGAATGATCGAAACAACTTGAATAAAAATAGAGGTAATGGAAGAAGAAGATAACGATGCGGAAAACTGAAAAAATTGAGGAAGGAGCACATGTTGCACGATCGCTAACATCAATACCATAAAGAAAAGCAAAAATAGCGGATAGCTGCTGGTTTTCCGAAACCTTTGTAAATATTCAGCCTTGTGCAACAGCATTTTCCCTGCTTCCGCGATTCCATGTGACAAATCGCCATGTTGTTCGGCAAAAAACAAATAGCCGATTGCTTCCCGATGAAAATGAAGCGGGGCAAGCGATTGATAAAAAGGCAGTCCAGAACGAAGATGGGAAAGACAATGCTGTAAGTCGCGGCGGCGGGAAAGAGGCTGCTGAATTTCTAGAAATTCAATGGCTTGAGATAATGAATACCCTTTTTCAAGCAAGTCTCCAAGCCGTACTAAAAATGCTCCTTGCTGACGCAGCGGCCATTTTTGTTTATTCATTTTCTCCCCCCTAGCCTTTTCCGATGGAATGTCAAGAGGCGATGGCATCCCTCGTTTCTCCACCAAATTCCTTATTTATCAAACTTTTGACACTACCTGTAAAGAAGGTGTGCTGGCAAAAATCCAAGAGCAACTCCTTTTCGAATAACGTGTTGCAACGTATAGTAGTGATGCGTCTTTTCCTTTGTTTGTACGGATTGAATGGCGTTCGACAAAGCATTCCCATACAGCAGTTCATGGACAGCAGCGCGGCGAATGGGGCGATATTTACGGCAAAATATGGAGCAATGTTCACCGCAAAACGGGCATACTAAGTCCACGAGCCGCTGTGCGACAACGGCGAGCAATGTTTGCTCAATATCTCCAAGCGGAATCCCGAATTCACGCAAACGGTAAATCGCACCAACAGCGTTTTTTGTATGCATGGTCGTAGCAATCAAATGTCCCGTCATTGCTGAGCGTACCGCAATTTTTGCGGTCTCGGCGTCGCGAATTTCGCCGATCATAATCACATCCGGATCATGGCGCAAAACAGCTTTTAAACCGGTTGTATACGTAATTCCCGCTTTCTCATTAATTTGCACTTGCAATATGTTGTCGATTCGCTTTTCAACAGGGTCTTCCAATGTGATGACATTGCGATGCCACTCATATTGACAAATGCGCAATAACGTATATAATGTTGACGTTTTGCCTGATCCAGTTGGTCCTGTAAAAATAATTAATCCTTGGGGCTGCCGAAAAAGGGAAAGTAACGTTTTCGTGGCATTTGCAAATAGAGAAAGTTGTGATCGAGGAATAAAAAAATTCTGCGGAAGAAGCCGGATAACGAGGCTTTCATCATACGATGTCGGTAATGTGGAGAGGCGTAAGTGAATGATTTCTTCCTGATGCCTTGCTTCCATCGCTCCGCTTTGCGGACGGCGGCGTTCGCCAATGTCCATCCCTGCTAAAAATTTAAAATGCGTAATAAGCCGCTCGCACATTTCTTTTGTCAGCGCTTCCTTTTCCATCAGCAATCCATCTAACCGGAAACGCACAATCGCATCGTCTTTGCGCGGAACGATATGAATGTCAGATACATGAAGCAAACTCGCTTCTTTTATGAGACGATCGGCAACATATTCAATTTCATTCATTTGCTCATCCTATTCCCCCTTTCTCCGTTTATGTATTCGACTTGCTTTTTTATTTTCCTGCTTCAAAAATAAAAAAATTTCATGAACATTTAATGAAATTTTCACGATATTTATGATGATAGTGCTAAATATCATTTCTTCTGAAAAAGCCGTTGTATTATAATGAACTTAGTAATTTATCCGTCTAGGAGTGATGGAATATGGAACAAACATTAAAAATTACAAACGTATTGGCAGATCCAACACGCTACCATATTTATGAATACATTACAAAAAAGCATAAGAAGGTATCTGTCCAAGAAATTGCAGAAGCGTTTAACATCCATCCAAATGTCGCCCGCCTTCATTTAACAAAGCTTGAGGATGTAAATATGATCGTTTCGGAAACACAAAAAACAGGAAAAGGAGGACGGCCGAGCCGGCTTTATCGTCTATCTGACAAAGTAATTCAACTTCATTTTCCATTTCGGGATTACCAACTTCTCTCAAAAATCGCCATTCAAACAATAGCAAAGCTTGGTGATGTTGGAAATCAAGCGCTATATGAAACAGGAAAAAATTTCGGAAAAGAACTCGTTGCCCAGCGAATCCCTCATGACCAATCTGTGCAAGAATTAACGTTTGCGGAAAAAGCGGAGATCGTGAAAGAAGCAGCAGAAGCGGCGGGATTTTATCCAACGTTTGAATATAATGAAAAAGAAGGTAAAATATATTTACAAGTTTTCAATTGTCCATTTAAAGAAATCGCCCTTCAAGAACCAGAAATCATTTGCCAAATGCATTATGCATTTTTGCAAGGAATGTTTGAAGTTCTCTTTCCAAACGTCGAGCTAGTCGAAATGGAAAACATGATGAAAGGCTGCAACTATTGTTCATATCGGGCGAATTTAGTAAAGTAAGCGCTTATGCAGATGATCATCGCTTTTCTGCCGAAATCGGCAGAAAAGCATTTTTTATGGCCACAGCGGTCCATCTTGTTTTCAGTGTATCGACTTATTATTGAAAGCATTATTTACATTCTCATAAATTGTACATTATAATAATTAAAGATAGGGACTTGGTCATAAAAAGGAGGGATACATAATGGATCGAATGTTCCGCGTCTTAGCATTTTGGACCGGCATTTTTGCAGTCATGTTTTATCTCGGACATATGCATACGACCTCATTAATTTTCTTTGGTCAAACAGTGTTTTTCCTATTTCTCGGTTTTTTGAAATTGACGGAAAGAATGTACATTTATATTTTCGGGGCATACTTAACAATTTTCTTCGCTGCATTTACGTATTGGACAACATTTATGATGGTCCCTGGCATGGGAGAATAAGAAAAATGAGCGGGAGGATAATTTCTCCTGCTCATTTTTTGTGACCAGTCAGGCAAATGATAAAAACTCTGGCTGTACCCATATATCATCCCAATGAATACGAACTCCTTTTTGTTGGATCATTACATGGAAATCCGTACTCATCCCTCCATCCATGATTAATGAACGAATCGCCCGATTTTGCCGGTTTTTTTTCGGAAAATGGATTCGAGTCATTATGTTCTTCTAAATATAGCAATATTCCTGCAGCGAGCAAAAAGCGGTCTTGCCTTAGCATAGAAACATATTGCCATCCTGCTTGTTTGCCATACATTCGTAACGCATCCCACTGAATATGAGCAGTCAAATCCATTTCTCCAGGATACATAAGCGGATTTGTTATTAGATGATGGCGATAATACCCTCGCAAGCTTCCTTGCCGTCTTGCCGGCAATTGCAGCTCTTCATCCGTATAACCATAATCAATAGTAAACATCACGCAATGACGAAAAAATGGGGCTGTCTCCAAAAGAAATGTTTTCAGCGCAAGCGGCACTTCTAAACGTTGCCCGTCCGCTAAAGAAAGCTGTCTTTCGTGCAAATATTGAATAATATGTTCATTTTCTAACGGATATTTTTCCTCTACCAACTTGTGGTCATCAACAGTAACAAACAACTCATACACTGTTCCGTTCTCCTTTGTGATGACATGAACGGGAAAAGCATCAAAAAACTCGTTGCTAAAAACGATTCCCGAAAACGAGGATACATGCTGTTGGAATTCTTTTATATCTTTATATTGCTTCACTTTTTCAGCAACATCGCCAAGTGTTTCCAATTGTTTTACCCGATGGGCAGGACTTGTTTCAATCATCGTATATGTTAGCTGCCTGTATGTATTTGGACTTTTTTCTTTCCACTCGTTTAACACGGCACGAGCGAATCTGCCATCTCCACCCCCAAGTTCACAAATATGCGGCGGCACATTTTGCCTCTCTACTAGACGAAGAAAAAAAGAAGCAAACAGCTTGCCGAACACATCAGAAACATGGCTGTTTGTAAAAAAGTCTCCCTCTTTTCCTATTTTCGTTTTTTTGCGCATATAATAACCGCACCGTTCATCGTATAAAGCAAGTTGCATGTAATCCGCATACGATAATCGCCGCAGCTCCGAAGTTTTGATTGCTTCATAAATCGGGTTCACCACTCGCATATTTCCTTCTCCTATTTTTTGTTTTCACTATTGACATAGTAAAAATACTGTTATATTGTTATAGATAGTAGCTTAACTATATCCCCTCCCATTATATGGATAGAACATCCCCCAAAAACCCTTCTTCTTAAAGAAGGGTTTTTTGTTTTTAAAAAGCAAAACGTGCCGCTTTTGCAGTAGTTAAAGAGAATTCGACACGTTTGCTTTTTCATTCACCATCTTCTCCTCTTTTCCTATTGAAAAGTCAAAAATCTCCTCCCTTCAAAGAAAAGAAGGAGCGTTAAAATCCATGCAAAAATGGATTTGTATCCATTTCTGCTCCAATTGTCGTTTCGCGCCCATGCCCAGACAATACGACTGTTTCTTCCGGCAATGTAAGCAGCTTATCGTGAATGCTGCGCAATAGCTGTTCATGATTTCCACCTGGTAAATCAGTGCGTCCAATGCTTCCTAGAAAAAGGACATCTCCCGAAAACACCGCTTCAATCTCTTTACAATAGTAAGAGATGCTTCCTGGCGAATGTCCAGGTGTTTCCAAAAGTTCAAAAGCAAAGTCTCCAATTTGCAATGTTTGTTCTCCTCGCAAACAAGTCGGTTCATGATGAACAACCACTTGACCGATGCCAAAATAAGCAGATCCGTTTAAAGCAGGATCAGTCAGCCACTCTTTTTCATTTTCATGAATATAAATTGGAAGCTCCCATTTCTTTCTCACTTCATTGATGCCGCCGATATGATCGAAATGTGCATGTGTCAGCAAAATCGCAAGTGGTGTTAATCCTTGTTCTTCAATATGGCGTACAATTTTATCCCCTTCGCCTCCCGGATCAAAAATAACACAAGTTCCATCATCATGCGATAAAATGTACGCATTTGCCTGAATCGGCCCAACTGGAATACGTTTCCATTCCATCATGATTCCTCCCTATAATTAGACATGATTACAATTGAAGAAAATCCATTGGAGAAGATAGCGGCAGATAAAGAAGCGGACCGTTTATCCACTTTTCCAGCTTCAACAAAAAAGCGCTTCGTACATTTACAAGTAAATTCCTATCGCATCATCATTTTTATTTTATCTTAACATTTATCGATTTACCATTGGTTAGTGGATTCGCTTACATATTTTCAAAAGGCATGTTATAATGGTCATGTGATGATTCATATTTTCATCCTCGACAAATAAATAAAAAATGATTACAATGAAAAGGAATTAGTCGGTTTTCTACATAATCTTGTATACGGATTATTTCGAAAAGGAGGGGAAACATAATGGGTACAGTCATTATTTTTGCATTAGTTGCACTGTTAGCGCTTTACGGAGTTGTACGCTCATTGCGTGACAAAAATATACTCGGGGTTCTTTTCGGACTTGGGGCTGTCGCTGTATTTGGCTGGTTTACCATCATGACCGTATTGCACCATGGTATTCCAACAGGCACGCATTAAAACGCAAGAGGCATTTACAAGCCTCTTGCGTTTTTTATATGTTACGATTTTCCTCAAGCCATATACAGCGCTGCTAGAAAAATGCCAAGACTATCTTCATAAATCTCTGTAAACTGTTCAATTGGCAGCGGATTTACTCCTTCGCCTAATTCCACCGTATACCCTCTTCGCTTCCACGTTTGAATAAACCAATCGCGATATCCCGCATGGCTGTCAATATACTTTACTGCTTGATAACCGCTCGTTTTCGCAAATTCCTTTACCGTTTCTTCCGCCTCAGATGGCTCAAATCCTTCATATCCCCAGTATATCTCTTTTCCTTGCGTGTGAAACGCTAAAATCATGTCAAAATCACTTTCTTCCGCTAATGCAGCCATCGCCTTTGCCTCCGGTTCAGTAAGCGGTGCAAATCCCGGAAAATCACGGGGAGCAGGTGCTTTTGGAATTTTACGGGCTCGTTCGACTTCCCATTTCGCCGGAAATTGATTATTTAAATCAACGCCGCGAATGTTCGCTTTCCATTGTGAAAAGTCATCGGAGAATCCTCCATTCATTCGAATCACTTCGCTACGATACGGTTCTTGCTCAGGGGGACCGTGTAAAACGAGGTCGACGCCATCTGGATTCACCATCGGCACAACAGATAATGTCACTTTTTTATAATAATCAAGCATATGATGTCCTCGAAGCGGCTCACTGTTTGTCACTGCTAGCAAGTAATCGTTGAGAAACGTCATGATAATCGCCGTTGTAATCCATTCGTTCGCATGGAACGAACCGTTCAGATGAACGCGAATCGGCCCTTGGCCAATTTTTATTTCGATTAATGGCAATCCGAGCACACTATATCCGATCGTTCTTGTTCGCGCGAATGGATAACAGCGGCAAAGTGCTTCAATATCTTGATGTAGTGCGGAAAAATCGTATGTTTTCTGCCCTTGAACAACGCGGGAAATCACTCTCTTTGGCAGTTGCACTGATCCGCTGATAATTTCAGGCGTTCCTTTCATCCGTTGCAATGCTTCTTCATGCACAGGGAAAAAACTAGCCAACTCTTCCCACGTATGAACGGTTTCATATCCTGGAATACGTACAACTTCACCTGGTTCTAGTTCATCCTTTTTTATATGTGGATTAGAGTCTGCCAACAATTCGTAAGGAACGGAAAACCATTTGCTATACATCGCTAGCGTATCACCTAGAGAAGCATATATATTCAAAGCGGTCTCTCCTTCCTAGATGTTCTACCTTCAACATATGAGCATCAGGTGTAGAAAATGAAAAATAAAAAACGATTCATCGGCAGATGCCCTTTCGATGAATCGTTTACCTCTTGCATATTCACTTTGTAATCAAACAGACAGTGACATTTTTGCCAACCATGCACCGCCAATTACTCCCGCATCATTGCCAAGCGTCGCCAATACAATCGTGGCTCCCTCCGCGACACGCGGAAACGCAAAACGACGGAAATAAGTACTGACACGTTCTACTAATATATTACCTGCTTTTGACACACCGCCGCCAATAACGATTTTTTCCGGATTTGACACATTCGCTGCATTCGCCAATGCCAGTCCGAGGTAAAACATCACATCATCCACAACCTCGAGCGCTAGTTCGTCATTCGCTCTCGCCGCGTCAAATACCGCTTTGGCAGTTACGGTTTCATCGCGAAGCAAAGTCGGTTTATCCCAATGTGATAATTTTTCTTTTGCGATTCTTACAATTCCCGTGGCAGAAGCAATCGTTTCCAAACAGCCGGTTTTACCACAATTACACGGCGCACCGCCTTTTGGAAGCATTGTCATGTGGCCGATTTCTCCACCGGCACCGTTTACGCCGTGCACAATTCGACCATTGGCAATAACCCCACCTCCGACACCGGTACCAAGTGTGACACAAATAAGGTCGCGCGCGCCACTTCCAGCTCCTTTCCACATTTCCCCGAGGGCGGCAATATTCGCATCATTGTCCACCGCTACAGGAAGGGATGTTTCTCGCTCAAGCCGCTCTTTTAATGGGTAATTTTTCCACCCTAAATTCACCGCTTCATAAAGCATCCCTGTTTCCATATGCACCGGTCCCGGCGCGCCGATCCCAATGGCTAAAAGCCGATCTTTGCTTTCTCCAAGGTGATGTAACGTCTCCTCTAGCGATTGTGATATATGCTTTACAATGTTTTCCCCTTTGTTCGAAATATCGGTATCGATCTCCCATTTATGTACGATATCACCATCTGTTGTCACAAACGCCATTTTAGTCGTCGTTCCGCCTAAATCCACTCCAACAAGCCATTTTTCCGTCATGTTTCGTCATTCCTTTTCATTCGTTTTTCTCTTTCGAGTTGCGCCTCATGTCTTAATATAAAAAGCGCCATTTGATAATCTTTCACATCAATCAGCTGCGACTGGTATAGTTCTTTTAATTCTTCCTCCATCAGCTCTAAATCTGCTAAACGATCCCCTACATATATAATCGTTCCAAACTGTTTTAAAAGTTGCTGCACATCGTATACCGTTTTCATTGTTTCACCTGCACATTTTTTACTCAATATAAATGTATAAAGAAACGTCCATTTTCGTCAAGAAAGGAAAAAACTTGAACGCATCATGGACAATGGAAAACAAATTCATACATCTTTTCCCCTTTACGTGCATATATTGGTGACAAACTTGTCCGTGTAGGGGGCTATTATGAGAAAATTAGTTCCAATCACAATGATTATAGTAGCGTTTTTATGCATTATTTCATTGTTTCCATTTTCCTTCCATCGACCAACGAAAGAAACGATCATCTTTTTCCCGATTAATCCGCACGTAAAGTTTCATGATGCAAAAACAAAGCTTCAATTGCAGCCGCGAAAACGGGAAGGAAAGTATTCATTGCTTTGGTCAACATCGTCTTCATTAGACCGGAACGCTTACTTGCGTCAAGATATTTCCTTGCTTTTTGCAGATGGGCGTCTTGTTGATCGTCTGTCAAAATGGAAGAATAATGTCCAAACATTAGTGCAGGAAAAAAAAGTGACAGCAAAAGATAGCCATCTTTTTCAAACGATTTCTTTTCACCATGGAGAACTTCATGAAGGAAATGCAATAACAAGCAGCCAAACAATGACAAGCGATTACTTGTACGTGATCGATTCTCCGTACAGCCCGCTTGCTTCCTTTCACCGTGCAACAACAAGGGATGAAAAAGAGTGGCAAAAAGTATTAAACAAAACGACAAACGAATTTCTTCAGCAGAAAGCACAATCGCTCTTATCTCACTTCTCTATAAACAGCCAACAATATTATTCATTCTATTTGCCTGATTTAATTATTTACAATGAACAACCTTTGCCTGACCTTTCTATGGAAAAAACGCAAGAAATACTTGGGAAACTTTGGGAAGGAATATATAAATCTTATTTTCTCGGCATAAAAAAAGAGGATGGATCCATCCTCTCGCCAATCGGCAGTACAATACCGCTTATTTTAATAAGCAAAGATTATTCCCACTTAATGGTTCTCACTGAGACAAAAGATGGAGAAAAAATTCAGCTGATCCAGCAAATTTCCAGTTAGAATCCGATATATAAACCTAAGGCGGCAGCGCTCACCGTCACTAGCAATGTTCGCACTTGCCGCTTCCAATCAAGATGGTTTGGCAAATGGACAATACCCGAAGCGAGAAATCCGCCAATTAATCCGCCAATATGCCCGGCATTATCAATTCCAGGCACCATTATCCCAAATAACAGGTTGATAATAATCAAACCGATAATATTGGTTCCGATCGTTTGGAAAAATAGATGCCGATATACAGTGCCAAAATAAAGAAGCGCTCCGAATAAACCAAAAATGGCGCCTGATGCTCCTGCGGAAAGAGAAGTAGTAAATAAAAAACTGCCCAGCGTCCCAAAAAACCCCGCAATAAGATAGATAAAGAAAAAGCGCCACGATCCGTAAAGACGTTCGACCGTCATACCCAAATAGTAAAGGGCGAACGTATTCATCAATAAATGCAAAAAGCCAATGTGCAAAAAAATCGGTGTAAAAAAGCGCCACCACTCCCCTTCTTGAATAAGGGGATTAAATTTTGCGCCATATTGGATCAAAACCGCCGGATTCGTGCTGCCTCCACTCCATTCCATTAACAGAAAGACGAGCACTTGCAATGCGATAAAAATATATGTAAAAACAGGCTTCCCGTATTCAAACAATCGTCTTTCTCTTTCATGCTGTTCTCTCGCTTCCCGTAAAATATCCTGCTTCAGCCGCTCCGCTTCAAAAAATGGATCAATATCATTCACTACTGTCGGAAGGACAATAGGTGTTTGGACAATTTCCGTTAACTGTTGCAATGACATATTTACGTTTCCGGAATGAATAAGAAATGTTCGAAAAACAGCATTTCGCTTTTGTGAAAGCGGCAGCGGCTTCTCGATAAGAAACTCCCAATCGTCAACAGGAGGGTATGTGGAAACATAAATATTGACAATTTCCCTGAATCTTCTTATCCGCCGTTTTTGAATTTGTTCGGCAATGCGCCAAGCATATTCCATATCCCGCTTCAACCATTGGCTCCAATCGATGTCATAACGCACAACCCGAACAATAGGAACGTGTTTATTTTCAAGCGACTCCAGCCAAATTTCATGTGAATGATTGGACAGCTGAATTATACGATAACGCTGTTTTATAAAAAAATAAACAAGCTGCCAAAATAATAATTCCATTTTTCCATTCAAAGTCCCCTCTCCCTTCGTTCCACAAAATCAAACTCCCTATAATTCCTTTTGGCTACAAAACCATTGGAATGCACGAAACTATGACTTCGTTTCGAAAAAATATCGCAAAACAATGGGAAATGGCAGCACGAAATGTCCGCTCATAGCCAATATGTCTTGAGATTAAAACATCCCACTGTTTCATTGTACCACACTTATCGAAATACTTGAGAAATGATTGTATTGCGGACAAGCGGGATATTCATTGCAAAGCGTACAAGCCATTGTTGTAAAAGGCGAACACGCAATATAGTGTTCACAATCCGGTAGCGGCAGCGATACACCACTATACTACCTATAAACATCAACACGAAATAAACAAATTTGTTCATATTCTCTTTCTCCTTCCTTACAAAAATTCCTCTTTATTGTTTTTTCCCATTCGCTTGTAAATTATGAAATCACTATAAAATAGCAAAAAACGGGCCATAAAATGGACCGTTTTTGATCATTTGCCAAGATAAATAACAAAAACATAAATAATCGTAGAACATGCAATCGATAAAACATTTACAACATCATTGTTTACAAAGCGGCTCCCTTTTATGTGCACGGTTTTTTGCCCGCAATGTTCCTTTCGTTCTGTTTCGAGACCGCATACCGGACAGCGATAAACAGTCTGCCAAGCCGCGCCGAACAATGTATCAAAAAAACTGCCGAGCCATCCAAAAAACGCTACCGTCATAATGGAAATGTTGTCCCATTGAAAAGCACTTGCAAAGCCGATAAAAGCAGCTCCCAAAAAAGCGGCAATCGTACCTAATAACGTTACCGCGCCCGATGTTCCGACTTCCGCTTTTTTGAAATTCGGCAATAACCTCGGAGCTTGCCGGCTTAAACTGCCGATTTCCGATGCCCACGTATCCGCGTTTGCAGCGGCGATGGAAATAATAAAGAGGTTAAGCCAAAGCGGCGATGGATTCAAAATGGAAAGAAAACTGATCAGTGCGGGAACTCCCCCGTTTGCAAATACTTGTATATAGTCGCGACATTCTCCTTTTTCTACTTTCTCCATCAGTTGCTGTTTTCTCTTTTTGCCAATCTTACTCCAGATGCTAGAACTAACGAAAAATATACCTAATAATATCATTCCTTTCCAGGAAAACCCTTTTCCAACGATTGTTCCAACAAGCACTGCTGCTATTGCTCCGGAAATGGAAAGGGAACGAATAAAATAGCCGCCAATCGCCACAATAGCGGAAGCAAATACGTATAACCATTCATTCATTACATCTTATAACTCCTTCGTTTGTAATAATCAATTGAACAGGGATGTCATGTTCTTCTACAGGAAGAGAGTCCATCACTTGAAATGAATAAGCTAATGAAATCGTTGGAACGGATACATGCCGCAAATAGCGGTCATAATACCCCCCTCCATATCCAATGCGATAGCCATTTTTTTGAAAAACATATTCCAGGAACGACCATTATATCCATATCATTTCCTTCGACTTCGTCCGTGATCTTTTCAATCGGCTCCCACAGGCCAAAATAAGCAGACTCCAATTGAGAAAAAGATTGAATTTTCCGAAACACCATCGTTTTTGTTGCCGGATCGCATTTCGGTACGCCCACCGTTTTGCCTTCACGCCATGCTCGTTCAATAATTGGTTTTGTGTCCACTTCTTTTTCCTTGGAAATAGTAATGCCGATTGTTTTTGCGCTTTTCCATAACGGAAGCCTATACAATCTATCCGCGATTTGTTTATCATATGCTTGTTTTTCTTCATCGGTTAATTGTTGCAATTTTGCTTTTATCATCTTGCGAATTTGCTTCTTTTCCTCCATCTCCTTTTCCTCCTTCACCGGCATCCATCCGCCTAGTAAATGAAACAGAAAAAGACAAAAAGCAGCAGGAATCAATTTCCTACTGCTTACTTCGTTTCACGATGAGGTACCGCCTTTTTGCATCTTGGGCAATATTTTTTTAATTCGAGACGGTCAGGATTATTGCGTTTATTTTTCGATGTAATATAGTTACGTTCACCGCATTCTGTGCAAGCTAGTGTAACGTTAACACGCATGTTTCTTCCCTCCAAACTATAATAACTTATAATCAGACTTTTCTATGATAGCATTTTTTTATGTCGATTTCCACATCTAATTTACGCTTTTTACAAATTATCAATTAAGTATTTATCGAAAAAACAAACCTATGATATAGTGAAATGGGGTGATGAGCATAATGGAATACATCATGATAGGCCTTATCGTCTTCTCTATTTTTCTTTTTTTTATTTCTTTTCTCGCAAAAGACAATATAAAACAAATGGAAGAACAGCTTGATCATCTTACACTATCATTCGCACAAGAATCATATCAATTGAAAAAACGATTGCAAGTATTAGAAGAAGAATTGTTAATTCATCATGAAAATCCGACGCATATCGCTTCGGCTCATGACAGCGATCGATCCACTTTAACCAAAAATCGTGTATTTACGCTCTATAAGCAAGGTCTTTCTTATGAACAAATCGCCCGCGAAACCGCCCTTACAACAGAAGAAGTGCGCATGATTTTAAGGGGACTGGCACGATGATGACGAAGCAGACAATACGCGCGATTGCTCTTGGAATGTTATTTGCCACTTCCGTAATCGGCGCTGCTTACTACATGGAATTCGACACATTGACAGCGACAAAACTTCATGACGCACTGAAAAAAGAAGGGCTGATTGCAATCAGTGAATCAGAATATAAAAGGTTAAAAGAAGCAGCTAAACAGGATAATCCTGCTTCTGTTTCCGACCATCCACCTTCATCCAAAACCATATATGTTTACTTTCTTACGATTCAAAAAGGCGAAGTGCCAAACGACTTCGCACAAAAGTTAGAAGATGCTCATATTATTTCCGATGCTAACGCATTTGTAACCTATTTAGAAACACATGGGCTGACTCGCTACGTTCGCGCCGGCACTTACAAAGTACATAGCGGTATGAGTTACGAAGAAATAGGCGATCTAATCACGAACAAATCCAAATAAAAATGGGGTTACTCCCTAAAACAAGGGAATAACCCCATTTTCGATTTTTATCCAAATCGTCCTGTAATATAATCTTCTGTTCGTTTATCTCTCGGATTCGAAAACAATTGGTGCGTATCTCCAAATTCGATGACTTCCCCGTTTAGGAAAAATGCCGTTTTATCCGAAATACGCGCCGCTTGCTGCATATTATGAGTAACGATAATAATGCTATAGTTTTCTTTCAGCTGTTGCATCAATTCTTCAATTTTCGCCGTTGACACTGGGTCCAATGCGGAAGTAGGCTCATCCATCAAAATAACATCCGGCTCAACCGCTAAACAGCGAGCGATGCATAGCCGTTGTTGCTGTCCTCCCGAAAGCATATGCGCATGCTCATGAAGGCGATCTTTTACTTCATCCCAAAGCGCTGCGGCACGTAAACTTTTCTCGACAATGTCGTCTAACACGCTTTTATTTCGTATTCCATGAATGCGTGGACCGTAAGCAACATTATCATAAATGGATTTAGGGAACGGGTTTGGTTTTTGGAAAACCATTCCGACGCTCGCGCGCAATTCTTCAACATGGTAAGAACGATCAAAAATATTGCGGCCGCGATAGCTGATTTCCCCAGTAATGCGGACATTTGGCGATAATTCAATCATTCGGTTTAACGTTTTAATGTAAGTGGATTTGCCGCAACCAGATGGACCGATAATTGCCGTAATTTCGTTTTCATAAAAAGATAAGTTAATACTTTTTAAAGCGTGATGCTCTCCGTACCATACGTTTAGTTGGTTTGTATGATATACCATCTCCTTTTTCGCGGTTTCTCTTATATTCATATGAGGCCGTTCCATTATTACTGTTACACCCATAAATGTCTCCCCTTTTATTTTGCTATAAAAAGGTAAAACCCGCCTTTAATTCACTATCGTTTTCACTAAAAACGTTTCTATCGCTCACTTATTTTCACTAAACCTCTAAACTTAGGATACACCGGAACTATTAACGGCATTTTAATTAAATGTTAAGCTTTTGTTAAGGAAAATTTAAAAAAAGAAGGCACCATACGAAACAGTGCCTTCTTTTCCTATTCATTGTTGTTATTCATTTTCGCCCGTGTTTGTCTCTATATCTCCGCTTGTCGTATTGTTTGCAACATTTCCTTTTGCTCTCTCAGCCTTTAGCTTAAAATACGTATCTAAGATTCGTCTTCCGATTCTATTGTTAATGCCGTCGCTCTGTCCTTGCGTCGCCCAAGGAACGACAACAGCAAATGCAACTTCCGGATCGTTATAAGGAGCATATCCGACTAATGTCAAATTATATGTTGGATCATTTCGTCTGCTTTGGATCGGTCCGTCATAGAAAGCTTCCGCTGTTCCTGTTTTTCCGGCCGGCTTATATGGTGCATCGGCAAAAAACGCATACGCTGTTCCTTTCGGCTCCTGCATCACCCGGCGGAATCCTTCCTGCACCCGTTTAATATACTCCGTCTTCATATCGATCCGGTTCAATACAACCGGTTCAAAGTGTTGGACAATCGGCCCCAATTCCTTTGCGTTATCCGTCGGCTTGCGAATCTCTTTAACAATTTGCGGCTTCATCCGATAGCCGCCGTTGGCAATCGTTGATACATATTGCGCCATTTGCAGCGGGGTGTACATATCGTATTGGCCAATGGAAAGGTCTAGCAATAACCCGGCTCTCGTTTCTTTTCCCTGAAAACCGCTAAGCTCATTTGGCAAATCAATTCCTGTCTTCATTCCTAGCCCGAATTGGCTAAAATACTTGCGAATGGTCGTGAACGCTTCAGGATTAATGCTTAATGACCGGTGTGGACGATACTTCCCGCCGCCGATGGCGATCACCGTTTTAAACATATATACGTTCGAGGAACGCTGCAGCGCGGTCAACTCATTGATCGTCCCCATCGTCTGCCACGATTTTTTAACGGGCGTGCCTTTGATATATAATGGTTCGTCATGGATGTAAGTATTTGGACGCAATACTCCTGTTTGAAAGCCCGTCAGCACCGTCGCACCCTTTACTGCCGATCCCATGGCATAAGCCGAGGTGATGTTGCCAATAGCAAAATCAACAAATTGCCTTTTTCCGCTTTCATCCTTTGCAAGCAGCTTTCCAGCCATGGATAAAACTTCTCCCGTTTTCGGGTCCATCATCACCACAAACGCCCGATCAAGCAAAGGGGAATTTCCCTTTCGCTTTGTAGCCATGATTTCTTCTTCAATGATTTTTTCCACTTGCTTCTGAAGTTCGATGTCGATCGTCAGTACAAGATCCTTCCCGCGCTCTCCGTCATATATTTGCTCTATCGAAGTCACATTGCCGGACTTGTCGACGACATTTTTGATTTTTGCCTTTTTGCCGTGCAATACACCTTCAAATTGCGCTTCAAGGTAGCTTTTCCCAACGCGTTCATTGCGGCTGTAGTCACGCGCCAAAAAATAGTCGAGCCGTTCGCGCGGAACTCCCTCATCATCTTTCGTCACATTGCCTAGTACAGAACGAAACGTATTGCCATACACATAATGTCGTTTCCAGTCAACCGTGGTATTTACCCCTGGAAGCTCCTCGAGGTGTTCGCTGACAACAGCGTACTCTCTATTCGTTACGCCCTCATTCTTCACCATTTGCGGAGTTAGCGCATATCCGCTGTCCATCTCATGTTTGATTGCGATAATTTCTAATTCTTTTTTTGTAATCTCGCGCAAATCATCTGGTGTAATTCGTTTTAATGTGAGCTCATATATTTTTTTATCGATTTCTTTTTGTGACAATCCTTGTTTTTCTAATCGTTCTCGTTCTTTTTTACTTACTTTTTTCTCTGCTTTTTCTTTTCGTGTTAAAATCCAATAATCTTTCATATCACGTTCCGTAACTTTGTCAACTGGTTTGTTGATATATTTAGCCAATTTGCGTGCAACTTCGAGCGTATCTTCCGGTTTCGTCGTTTTGGAACGCGTATATGTAATGGCATTTCTCGGAATATTATCCACAATGACGCGATGAAAACGGTCGTAAATTTTTCCGCGTGGCACTGGGGTGCTGACAATTTCATCCTCCGTACGCTCTGCCTCTTTCCGGTAATATTCCCCATAAACGATTTGTACGACACCAAGCCGTAAAATAAGTGCCGAAAACAGCAAAAACACAACAAAAAAAAGTATGTTCAATCGAAACGGCACTTGTGCTCTTTTTTTCTTTTTCAACTAGCCTCCTCCTCTTCTTTTAGCACTTACTTTTTATTGTAAAAGAAAGATGGCAACTTTTCTAGAAAAAAACCATGGGAAAAGAGGGCTGCCTACGCTGGAGAGCCCCCTTCTTCATTCGCCAACTTTGGTGAAATAAACGGATGCCTTTCTTCATTCGTTCCTCTGCCATCTAAATGAATATGTCGTACAAATAAATAAATGATGAAATGCCCTGCGCCAAGTATTAACATTAAAATCGATATTCCTGTTCTTTCGTCAAACAATGTAATCGCAGCTAAAAAAGCGAGAATGGATACGATACGCCCGCCGTTTAAAAACAACTCGCGGACAACGATATACTCAATTCGCATTTCTGCCGATTTCCAGCTTCTCCCTATCACATCAAACGTCAATGACGAATACGGAACGAGCAATAGAGGATAAGCGATGGCAATCGCAATCGCATATAAGATCAAGCGCGGATAGGAGACATGAAAAACGATAAGAAAAACAGCCCCATATAACAATAAGCCGCCACATAAAATCGCTTTTTTTCGATATTTCCGTTTCATCAACCTGGAAACAATATAGTAGGCAATAAATGATGTCAGCGAGTTCACGAAGCCAAATTTTCCTAATGCCATCTCACTTTTCGAAGTGATATACACTAATACGGAAATAACGAACATAAACGTTCCTTCGCGCAACCCTTGGAAAAAATGAGCGTTCGTAATCAACCGCCAATTTTTATTATAACGCCGTTCTTTTAAAATGCGAAGAAATAAATAATTTCCTTTCGCGGGGCGTCGTTTGAGAAAAAAACTGCAAATGACAGCAATAACAAACAATCCAAGTGAAATAGAAAAGATAAACGTATATCCTTTCGTATTTGCCAATGAAGAAATAATATATCCCGCAACGATCGGGCCAATCATTCCAGCCATAGAAGTAAGAATCCCGAAAAACCCGTTAAAAAAATCGCGAGTTTCCGGTTCGGTAATTTCAAATGTCAATACATTAAAAGCAAGCCAATAAAATCCATAGCCGATACCTAAAAGCGCACCCAGCACGATCAAGTAGTTATGGGCGCGACTTCCGGCAAGCAACACGGTAATAAAAAAAATCGCCAAAAACGATACGCCTAAACGCAATACAATAATGCGGTCCACTTTTTTGGCCAATTTTCCAGCGAAAATAAACGTCAGCGGCTGCAATGTAACAACGGACAAATTGTATAGCGCTAAATCACGAAACTCTCCAGACTGTTTCCATAAATACACATTGACAAACGTATTGGAAAGCGCAACACTCAATGCATAAAAACCGCCGATGCACAGCAGCAACACTAAGTCCCGAGTAATTTGTTCTTGACCAGTAATTTTTTTGATGATTGCCATGATAAACTCCCCTTTTTCGTCTAAAGGGTAGTGTTGCAAATTTTCGTTGTTCTATGCATCGGGGACGGAAAAAGCACTTATCCCTTGCAAAAACAAAAAAAACCGGGCTAAAAGCATCCTCTACTTTTAGCCCAGTCCGTACGCTTCAGCAGCTCATTATTTCGCTTTTGCTTCGCTGTAGCGTCTTGCTACTTCGTCCCAGTTGACAATGTTCCAGAATGCGGCAATGTATTCTGGACGACGGTTTTGATATTTTAAGTAATATGCATGCTCCCAAACGTCTAAACCAAGAATTGGAGTTTTTCCTTCCATTAATGGAGAGTCTTGGTTTGGAGTGCTTGTCACTTCAAGCTCACCGTTGTTGACAACAAGCCAAGCCCAACCAGAACCGAAGCGAGTTGTAGCCGCTTTTGTAAATTCTTCTTTAAACGCAGCAAAGCTGCCAAATTTTTTGTTAATCGCATCTGCTAGTTCGCCTGTTGGCTCACCGCCGCCGTTTGGCGAAAGAATCGTCCAGAATAGAGAGTGGTTAGCATGTCCGCCGCCATTATTGCGAACTGCTGTGCGAATGCTTTCTGGAAGTGCTTCCAAATTGCTGAGCAGTTCCTCAATCGATTTGTTTTGTAAGTCCGCATGTCCTTCTAAAGCAGCATTTAAGTTTGTGACATAAGTGTTATGGTGTTTTGTGTGGTGAATGTTCATTGTTTCCTTGTCAATGTGTGGCTCTAACGCATCATAAGCATAAGGCAATTGCGGTAATTCGAAAGCCATATTAACTCCTCCTTTTTGTTTTTATGTATCCGAACGCAAAATATAGTATAACCACTGTGCGTTCGTTTAAAATTAGCTTACCAAAATTGCCACAATGTTTCAATTTATTTGCTTGTAACTCCTAGGAACAGAAACGTTCCTAGGGAGATTTTTTATACGTGCGTCTTTAGTTGAATTATCAACGCGCACAATATACAATGAACAATGGAGGACAGGAAGGATGTGTCAAGGATGAATATGTTTGTGCAGCTATGGAAAAGTTTATATTCCCCGAAAGATATCGCACGTTTTCGCTTTCAAGGAATTGGAAAAACCATTGGATATGTATTTTTGTTAACCTTTCTTTCAATCCTGCCGATGGCCTATTACTTAACCACTTCTTTTGTCGAAGGAATTCGTAATACAAGCGCTCTTTTACAAAATGAACTCCCTTCGTTTACGATTGAAAACGGTCAATTGCATTCTTCTGCAAAAGAGCCCATTCATATTGATCAGCACGGCTTTACCATTATTTTTGACAGCACCGGCCAAGTAACAAAAGAAGACGTAGAGCGCTTTAGCAACGCCATCGGGCTTTTAAAACACGAAGCTGTATTAGTCGCCAATCATCAACCACAATATTATAGCTATTCTACGTTTCCAGATATAAAAATAACAGACGAAGATGTCCATTCCTTTATCGAAACCATGCAGTCACTGCTGCCTGTTTTCATTCCGTTGTCGCTTCTTATTATTTATTTATTCGCAAGCGCGAGCAAATTTATTGGCATCTGTATTCTCGCCTTCTTCGGATTAATTTTGCGCAGCACTCTTGATAAAAAACTACAATATCGCCATACTTGGATTATGTCAGCATATGCCGTTACTTTATCAACAGTGTTTTTCACGGTTATGGAGGCGCTGCAAACAGTTGTGCCATATGCTCCATTTATTCATTGGTTCGTCTCGATTGCCGTGCTATTTTTGGCAATGAAAGAAGTTCCTTCCGCAAAACCGCAAAACGAATAGGCCGCTATCGGCAACGATAGTGGCCTTTTTATGCAGCGTTACTCATCTTTTTTTTGGTTCGGCGACTCCCCGAAAAATAGCGTTGCAATGCAGCGGAGGCAAAACGAGCGGTAATATTAAACAAAAGAACCATAATAACAAGTATCGCTGCGGATTTCGCCGCAATTATTTTCGCATCTGGAACAATTCCCTCTGAATTTAATTTCCAAATGTGTACGGTTAACGTTTCTGCCGGCCGAAAAACATTCAATGGGTGTGCTTTGCTCGATAAATCGGCAGCAAAGTTTAATAACGGTGTCGTTAATCCTGCGGTATAAATTAATGCGGCTGCCTCGCCAAAAATTCGCCCCGCTGCTAAAATGACCCCTGTCATGATTTGCGGAAGCGCAGCCGGAAGAATTACTTTCACTAACGTTTGCCACCGCGTCGCTCCTAACCCAAGACTAGCTTCCTTTATGCTCGAGGGAACATCTAAAATCGCATTCTCACATATACGCGTCAATCCTGGCAAGTTTAATATGGTAATCGCCAACGCGCCGCCAATTAACGTGTAGCCCCATCCTGTTAGCGTCACAAACGCCAATAATCCAAACAATCCAACGACAATCGATGGGAGAGATGCCATCGTTTCGATGCACAACCGAATAAAATTAAGCATTCTTCCTTGTTTGGCATATTCCGCCAAATAAATTCCCGCTCCTAATCCTAATGGAACAGAAATCAATAACGTAATAACAAGCATATAAAGCGAGTTAATAAGCTGAGGACCAACTCCTCCACCTGCTTGCGTATTGCTTGGTTTTCCAAACAGAAAATCTGGCTGCCAAAATCCCCAGCCTTTTGACAAAACCGTCACAAAAAAGAAGATAAGCAAACTAATGACGAAAGCAGCAATCACATAAAATATGCCCGTCCAAATTTTATCGACCACTCTCGATCTCATATTATCGTTCCCCTCTTTGTCCGATCATTCGTATAAGCACAATAAAGAAAAAGGAAATAAGCAGCAAAATCATCGCCAATGTCCACAACGCATTGTTCCAAGCAGTACCGTTTATCGTATTAGCCATATCCATCGTTAAAATTCCGGTTAATGTCGCTGTTGGGCTATATAATCCTGAAGGAAGTTTCACCGTGTTTCCGATCACCATTTGCACCGCTAATGCTTCGCCGAACGCTCTCGCTAACCCAAGGACGATGCCAGTTAAAATTCCCGTTTTTGCTGCGGGAACGATGACTCGGCTAATCGCCTGCCATCTCGTTGAACCAAGTCCGTATGACGCTTCCAAGTAAGAAAACGGAACACTGTTCAGCGCATCTGACGTGATGCTTGTGATCGTCGGTAAAATCATTACACTTAATACGATAATTCCAGCTAACAAACTAAATCCCACGCCGCCAAACCATTCACGAAGAAGCGGAACAAGAATCGTAACACCTAACCAACCGTAAACGACGGACGGAATGCCGACAAGCAGCTCCAATACTGGTTTTAATACGGACGAACCGAATTTTGGAGAAATAAAATGCATGAAAATAGCAAGAGCGATCGCAATCGGCATGCTTAACAACACCGCTCCAATCGATACAAGCGTTGACCCGACGATAAAAATAACGGCTCCATATTTCGGCTGCGAATCACTTGGCCTCCACTCTGTCGAGAACAGCATTTCCTTCAGAGAAATTCCGCTTTCCGTAAATGACTGGATTCCTTTGCCACAAATAAACGCAATAATAGAAAGAGTAGTAATAACGATCAAGAGACCACAAAAAGTTACTAGGATCCTTCCTATATATTCGTTTTTCCAATAATTGAGCTTTCTTTTCTCTTTCATTCTTCCATCACCTCATGAAGCACAAGACTGGCTAAACGATGTAGCCAGCCTTTAATGGAATTACTCTAATTCAGGCATAGGAATGTAGCCCATTTCTTTTACTTTCGGAGCAAATTCTTTGCTTTTCACGTATTCGATAAATCCGCGCACTGCATCTTTCGGCTCGCCTTTTGTAATCATGTATTCATAAGACCAGAAAGGATACTTTTCCGTTTTGATATTTTCGATCGTTGGTTCTACACCATCGATTTTTAACGTTTTTAAATCTTTCTTTTCACCGATTAAGTAGGACATCGCAACATAACTAATCGATCCCGGCGTTGAGTTAATCGCTTGTTCGACCGCGCCATTGGAATCTTGAACAGTTCCAATCGCTTCGTTTATTTTTACGTCTTTCATCACCGTTTTTTCAAAAGTAGCACGTGTTCCAGAAGAAGCAGGACGATTAATGACGTTAATTTTTTCGTCTTTTCCGCCAACATCTTTCCAGTTTGTAATTTTTCCAGAGAAAATATCTTGAATTTGTTGTACTGTTAAAGAATCAACATTGACATCTTTATTCACTACAAGGGCAAAAGCAATTCCTGCTACTTTATGATCGATAAGCTCTCCAGCTTTTGATTTATCTTCCAGCTTTTCTGCAGATGGAACATCCGAGTTTCCGATTTGTACAGCACCAGCAGCAACTTGGTTAACGCCTGTTCCGCTTCCTCCCCCTTGTACAGTAATCGAAACATCAGGGTATTTTTCCATAAATTGATTTGCTGCTTCTTCAGCAAGCGGTTGAAGAGCGGTTGATCCAGCTAACGTAATCGTTCCAGAATACGATTCTTCTTGCTTTGTTTCTGTGTTTCCGGAATTTTCCCCTGTTGTGTTATCCGATTTTCCGCACCCCGCAAGCATCCCCGTTATTAACAATGCAGCAATTCCGAATCTGATTGGTTTTTTCCGCATCATCGATTGACCCTCCCAATTATTTTCTGTTGCCCATGTACATGTTCATTGTAACGAACGAGTTTTATGCCTTTATTAAGCAAATGTTAAGTTTACGTAAAGAAGACAAGCATATTTTACATATTTTTTTCGGGACGAGCATACATAGTTACTAACAACGTTCATTGGAGGAATAATAGGTGAAAAAAGCAATCAGCGCCTTCGTCCTATGTCTCGCCATCTATATCATTTATTACGATGTAACAACAGGGACATTGATCGCTTCAACGAAAGCAACAGCACCCCCGGAACATACTGCAGACGCAAAAACAAACGTTCATATCCCGTATCAAATGGTAGCCGTCAAACCGGGAGATACGCTATTGTCCATTATGGAAAAGCTGCAAAACGGGTCGATTCCCGTTCCTATTGACAAGGCGATCACCGATTTTGAAGCATTAAATCCAGGTGAAAAAGCACAAACATTACAAATTGGAAAAAAATATAAAATACCGGTATACAAACGTTAAGCTGCGAATTTCTTGTCAAGTGACGATAAACATTGTTACAATAGTTCAGAAAGCGGCATGAACTTGTTTCTTAAAGGAGCGAATTTCTCGTGGGTGAAATTATTCATCGTTCAAAAACTCGTCCTGTTCGCGTTGGCAATTTAACAATTGGCGGAAATAACGAGGTTATTATTCAAAGCATGACAACAACAAAAACACATGATGTAGAAGCAACAGTCGCCCAAATAAAGCGGCTTGAGGAAGCGGGATGCCAAATCGTCCGCGTTGCTTGTCCAGACGAGCGAGCGGCCAACGCCATTCCAGAAATTAAAAAGCGCATTAACATTCCGCTGGTGGCGGATATTCATTTTGACTATAAGTTAGCGCTGAAAGCAATTGAAGGCGGAGTAGACAAAATTCGCATCAATCCTGGAAATATTGGACGCCGTGAAAAAGTAGAAGCGGTCGTAAAAGCAGCAAAAGAACGCGGTGTGCCGATTCGCATTGGCGTCAATGCCGGATCGTTGGAAAAACGGATTTTGGAAAAATATGGCTATCCTACCGCTGACGGCATGGTCGAAAGCGCGTTATACCATATTCGCATTTTAGAAGAACTTGATTTCCACGATATTATCGTTTCGTTAAAAGCGTCCGATGTTCGCTTGGCGATTGAAGCATATGAAAAAGCCGCACAGGCGTTTGATTATCCGCTTCATCTTGGTATTACTGAGTCGGGTACGCTTTTTGCCGGAACGGTAAAAAGCGCGGCTGGGCTCGGTGCCATTTTAAGCAAAGGAATCGGCAATACAATTCGCGTATCGCTTAGCGCCGACCCGGTCGAAGAAGTAAAAGTCGCAAAAGAAATATTAAAGGCGTTCGGATTAGCGTCCAATGCGGCTACATTAATTTCCTGCCCAACGTGCGGACGCATTGAAATTGATTTAATCAGCATCGCTAACGAGATTGAAGAATATATTTCAAAAATTAAAGCACCAATTAAAGTCGCGGTGCTCGGGTGCGCCGTCAACGGGCCTGGCGAGGCGCGCGAAGCGGATATTGGCATCGCCGGAGCACGCGGCGAAGGCTTGCTATTCCGTCATGGCAAAATCGTCCGTAAAGTTCCAGAAGAAAAGATGGTTGAAGAATTGAAAAAAGAAGTCGACAAATTAGCGGAAGAATACTTCGCAAAACAAAAAGCTTGACGCTTCATGCGCCAAGCTTTTTACATTAATCATAAAACGGCATGATGAACAGACGGACGATAATCGCTACAACCCCAATACCGATGGCCCATGCACCTAGCGTTTCCGCACCACGCCGGCGTGCGATAAAGCCGACAATAATGCCTGTTGCTCCTAATAAGACAGGCCAAATAAATAAGGAAATAATCGAAAGAGCAAGCGCTAACCAGCCTAATCCTGCTCCATTTGCTGCTTTTTCGTCCCGTTCATCATAACGGCGAACTGGTTCTGCTATTTCTGTCGCCGTTTCTTCCATAAAATCACGTTCTGGTTCTTCTTTTCCTATTGATTGCACGTAGCTTTCGTTATACGTGCGGTTGCGATCTTCAACCATGTGCTTCCCTCGCTTTCCTTAATTAAGGAGCATTAATTAGTATGAGACGGTTATGCGAAATTATAAATGTGAATATTTTCTATGGCAAAAAGCGAATAGGAAGCATTGGATTTGTCCCAAATCGCCATCCATATCTTTTCTGACAATTACTGTGAGCTTTACTTCTGTACAACGGATCATGAACACAAAATAATGCATACTTGTCCTAATGGTGCTACAATATACATGGATGTTTGGATTAAAGGAGTGCAAAAATAAATATGAAAAAGCGGCTTGGTATTGATATTGATGGGACGGTTACTTGTCCGAGTACTTTTATTCCATATTTGAACCAATCTTTTCAGAAAAATTTAACACTGAATGACATTACCCAATATAATTTAGCTCCACTGTATGATACAACGGAAGAAGAAATGGATCGATGGATGGAAAAATACGAGGCAATGATTTACGAATGTGCTCCGCTGGCGGAACATGCGCTTGAAGTCATCAATAGCTGGAAAAACAAATATGAATTATTTTATATAAGCGCCCGAGGCAGACATTTATATGATCTGACTGAACGATGGTTTCAAATAAACGGCATTCATTATCATCATATTGAATTAATTGGTTCACACGACAAAATTGAAGCGGTAAAAACATATCATATTTCCGCCTTTTTCGAAGACAAATACGACAATGCCTGCGATATTGCCGAAGAATGCAATATTCCCGTCATTTTATTTGATACGCCGTATAATCAAGGCCCCCTTCCTAAGCAAGTGATTCGCGTCAAAGACTGGTTGGAAGCAAAGCAACATATTGAACGGCTTCTATAAATGACCAAAGGGATATCTCCTTTTATGTTGAGATATCCCTTTGGCATTCCGGGCACTTCCCATATATTTCAAATTTATGATCGGATATTTCATATCCATGCAATTGCCCTGTTAAATCGTCCATCGGGCAAACCGAAATTTCTTTTGTTTTTCCACATTCTATACAAATAAAATGATGGTGATGATGAGGCGCGCTGCATGTAAAACGGAAGTGTTTTTCTCCTGATAACTCGGTCATTTCCAAAATACCAAGTCCTACAAATAGCGATAAATTGCGATAAATCGTATCAAAACTTAATCCCGGATAATCGTCCCGTAATGCTTCTAATACATCTTTGGCAGTTAAATATTTATCGGTGTTAGCAAATAGCTGCAGCATATCTTCCCGCTTGCCAGTGTGTTTAAATCCCTTTTTTTTCATTAAGCGAATTGCTTCCTCAACATTCATCGCTCCTCATCCCCTTTTCCAATTTTTCCACATGATTACGATAAGCAAAATGAAAACGGCAAGCATAACGATCGTTCCACCAGGCGCCAAATCAAGCTGATATGACAGCAGCAAACCAGCAATAACAGATAATTCACCAAACAAAATCGAATAACCAATCGCCTGCTTAAATCCTTTTGCAATCCGAATGCTCGCCGCCACAGGAAGCGTCATTAACGAAGAAATAAGCAATACGCCGACAATCCGCATTGATGCAGCAATCACGAGCGCTACTAAAACGATAAATATAAAATGAATAAGCTTCGCACGAATGCCAGAGATCGCCGCATACTCTTCATCAAATGAAAGGAGAAATAATTCTTTATATAACAATAAAATAATGCCAATGACAACACAAGCAATAATAAATACCGTCCATACGTCTTGACGGCTCACTGCACTTACACTGCCAAACAAATAGGAAAATAAATCCGTATTAAATCCATCGGCAAGTGAAATAAAAATTACACTAAGACCAATTCCACCAGAAAGAATGATCGGAATCGCTAATTCTTGATAATGTTTATATATTGCTCGCAATTTTTCAATAAACAGTGAACCTAAAACGGAAAACCCCATTCCCACATAAAGCGGATTCCAGTTTGTAAAATAAGCAAAGCTTTTGCCCAACAGCAAACTTGCCGCAATACCGGCAAGCGTCACATGGCTGAGCGCATCGGCAATTAACGACAGACGACGGACAACAATAAATACACCGAGGAGCGGAGCAGCCAAGCCGATTAATATTCCAGCTATAAACGCGTTGCGTAAAAATTCGTATTGCCATATTGCTTCAATCATCGTGCCATTCCTCCATCAATGTTGATGAGAAAGCACATGAAGTGAATGCCCGTAAAATTGCGACAATGCCTGCTCCTCGAGCTTCTCAAATTCTTCGGCTTTCCCATGAAAATATAAATGTTTATTTAGACATGCAACATGCGTCACTTTTTTGGTAATGGTTCCAATATCATGCGTGACGAGTACAAGCGTAATGCCAAGGCGCCGGTTTAGCACATCAAGCATGTTGTAAAAACTTTGTACGTGATGAATATCAACACCAACAGTCGGCTCATCTAAAATAAGCAATTCAGGTTTGCTGACAATCGCCCGGGCAATAAATACACGCTGCTGTTGCCCGCCGGATAATTCTCCGATGTTTTGGCGGGAAAAATCGCTCATCCCAACCGCTTCAATTGCCTCCAATACCGCCTGTCTATCTTTTTTTGTAAAAAAGCGAAACATTCCGCGTTTAGCCGTTAATCCGCTTGCGACAACTTCGTACACAGTGGCAGGGAATCCGGTATTAAAGCTGTTTGCCTTTTGTGATACAAAGCCGATGCGGTGCCAATCTTTAAACGACTCGATTGGCGTCCCAAACAAATAAATATTGCCTTGCTGCGGTTTTAATACGCCTAATACGCATTTTAAAAGCGTCGATTTCCCTGATCCATTCGGACCGACGATCCCTAAAAACGCACCTTTAGGCACGGCCAAATTGATATCTTCCAACACGTTCTCTCTTTCGTACCGAAATGAGACATGTTCGATTTTCAACACATATTCTGTTTTCATTCTGTTCTCCCCTGCTAATTCAGAATAATTACGATTTAACTACGAACGTAGTATAACCGATCGAACGGCATTTGTAAATGTTAATGAATCGCCGATTTAATCTGGAATTAAATAATCTAAAATAAGCGAACTCCCGATAACCCGACCATCAATAATTCGGTTTGGGATTAAAAGCTGCTCGATCGAAAATGACGCAAGGGAAGCTCCCAAAAAAATAAAGAAAAAATATGGCTGAGAGCCTCCTTTTTATGTTGTTTCTGTGCCAAAAAACACCCTTCCTTTTTTGTTTTTGTTTCATTATAGCATACACGTTTAGGCTCTTCATTTCATATGATGCCTATGGAAGAGGAGGAGTCGAAAATGAACCTTTATCAACAGCTCATTCAGCAAAAAATAAAAACGATCACCCCCGAGGAGCTTGTTTCATATAGTCATGATTACGACATTCCATTAACGGTGGAACAAGCGAAAAAAATTCTCCATATCGCCCGAACGAATAAAATTAATGTTTTTGATCCACAAGAACGAAAAAAATGGGTGAAAGAACTTGCCAAAATTACATCACCGCAAACCGCTAAAAAAGCAAATGAACTATTTTTAAAATTTATCAATAAAAAGGGCATCTGACTTTTGCCCTTTTTATTCATCATTCATAATTTTTGTCAACAACTCTTCATCAAATATTTGCGCGCGCAACATGGCAATTTCGTGCTTATATGGCGGTTTTTTATTGTTTTTATCCTCTCCGACATACGGTGTTTCTAAAATTTTCGGAATGTCGGCAAGCTGTGGATGATGAACGATATAGTTTAATGCGGCAAAACCGATATGTCCAAAACCGATGTTTTCGTGGCGGTCTTTCCGGCTTCCGCGCGGATTTTTGCTATCGTTAATATGGAGCACTTTAAGCCGGTCTAACCCGATAATTCGATCAAATTCTTCCAATACCCCATCAAAATCATCGACGATGTTATAACCGGCATCATGCGTATGGCACGTATCAAAGCAAACCGACAATTTTTCGTTATGGGTGACACCATCAATAATTTGGGCGAGTTCCTCAAAGCTGCGGCCGCATTCCGAACCTTTTCCCGCCATTGTTTCTAATGCGATTTGCACCGTTTGTTCACGCGTTAATACTTCATTTAACCCCTCAATAATTTTGCGGATTCCTGCTTCCGGGCCTGCCCCGACATGCGCTCCAGGATGAAGAACAATTTGTTTTGCGCCAATCGCCTCGGTCCGTTCGATTTCAGATCGCAAAAATTCTACACCAAGAGCAAACGTGTCCGGATTTTTTGTGTTGCCGATATTAATGATATATGGAGCGTGTACAACAATTTCTTCAATGCCATGCTCTTTCATATGGGCAAGCCCTGCTTCAATATTCAGCTCCTCAATTTTTTTACGCCGTGTATTTTGCGGAGCCCCCGTGTAAATCATAAACGTATTTGCTCCGTAGGAAACAGCTTCCTCACTTGCTGCAAGCAGCATCTTTTTTCCGCTCATTGACACATGTGATCCAATTTTTAACATTTCTCTTCTCCCTTTCCTGTTTAACATGTTATTGTTTCTTTAAACGCCGCAACCGCTTTTTTTGTTTTTCTATTTCGGCAAGCAACTTTTTCTTATAACCTGGCTTGATTTGTTTCGATTTTTTCATTTTCGCAAGAAGCTGCTCTATTTCCCCGTCTTGCTTGGCCCGCTTGCTTCGCCGATTCCAAGACGGCAAATCTACCCATTCTCCACGGATAAGATCGCGATGAAGAAACTCAATTCCCATTTTTTCTAATTTGGTTATTGCATCTTGATCCGATGGTTCATAAATCGTCGTCGCAATTCCTGTGTAACCAGCGCGCGCAGTGCGGCCGACACGATGAATGTAAAACTGTAAATCTTTTGGCAGTTCGTAGTTAATGACATGGCTTACTCCTTCAATATCAATGCCGCGGGCAGCTAGATCGGTAGCAACAATATATTGAAACTCCAAATCGCGAATTTGCCTCATCATTTTTTTACGTTCGCGCGGAGTTAGATCACCGTGTAAAATCCCGACTTTCATCCCTTTTTCGATCAGCCTATCTGCCACTTCATCCGCCATTTTTTTTGTATTGGTAAATACAATTGCTAAATACGGATTATACGCAACTAACATTTCGTGCAGCAGCTTCGCTTTATCACGGCTGCGAAGCGGCACAAGAACATGCTCAATTTTTTCCGCTGTGACTTGCTTTGGTGCAACATGAACATATTTTGGATTTTCCATATATTTTTTCAAAAATGGTTTTAACTTTTCCGGGATTGTCGCAGAAAAGACGAGCATTTGCAGTTCTTTTGGCATGCGTGCTGCAATTTGATCGACATCGACAATAAATCCCATATCTAACATTAAGTCTGCTTCGTCAACGACAAGTGTAGTTGCTGTCCAAACATTCAGTGCTTGTTCGCGAATGAGGTCGTTAATTCTTCCTGGAGTTCCAACTACGATATGGGGCTGTGTTTTCAATTTTTCGATCGCTTTTTGCTTATCTGTTCCTCCAATAAAGCAACGTGCCGTAATTTGTCTATCACTCGGACAAAATTTTATAATTTTTAAAATTTCATGGTAAATTTGCGTTGCAAGCTCCCGCGTCGGTGCGGTAATAACCGCTTGTACCGCCTCGTGATCCGGGTCAATTTTTTCAATGATCGGCAATAAATAGGCGTGAGTCTTTCCTGTTCCTGTTTGTGACTGACCAATCACACTTTCGCCGCGAAGAATGCTCGGAATGATGCGCTCCTGAATTTCTGTTGGTTTATAAAAACGAAGCGCCTTAATCGCTTCAATAATAAATGGCTGAAATGAAAATCTCTCAAATAACGTTTCCTTCATTCGCCACTACTCCCTTCTGCTTCAATTTAACGACCAAATCCGAATAACTCGATTCATCATTATATCTGATTTTTGCACAAGGCTGCAACTTAGACCGTAAACGAAAAACATTTCCCATTTTTTCGCATACTTTATGAAAGAGATATTCTCTTACTTCAGCCTAGAAAGGAGGAAAATGCGATGATTTACAACCGGCCACTGATATTTCCTTTTTCCCCGATGCCACGCTCCTTTTCAGGAATGCCGCCTTCCTTTCCTATGATGAGAACACCCGGTCCCCGCCCGGGCTTTGGCGGTTTCTTATCGCAATTATTTTCAAGGGGACGGCCGATCGCTTCTCCATCTCCGTGGATAACACCTGCGATTCGTCACGCCGCTGCCACTACGGGCGCTGGCGCAAACACAGGAGGGGGCTTTATCGGCATGTTGACAAACATCCAAAAAATGTTAGGCGTCGCACAAAACGTCATGCCAATGGTGCAGCAATACGGACCGCTGATAAAAAACCTTCCAGCTATGGTAAAAATATTTAGAGAATTAAAAACAACCGAGCAAGAAGAGAACAAAACAGAAAAAAACATTCCGGAAAATAAGAAAAAAACATCATCTTCATCCAAAAAACGCACTGTACCGAAAGTGAAAACATCCGAAAATAAATCATCCCAATCTACAAAAACACCAAAGCCATCTACGCCAAAACTATATGTTTAAAATGTGTTATACTTTGTGTTCTTCCTCTTTCTCCGATATAATGTAAAAGAAAGAGATAGTCTCTCCGTATGTCGGAGTTTAGGAGGAACCAATATGGAAGTGATTAAAATTACCCCTCGCGGTTACTGCTACGGGGTTGTTGATGCGATGGTAATCGCAAGAAATGTAGCATTAGATCCTACGTTGCCAAGACCGATTTATATTCTCGGAATGATCGTTCACAATAAACATGTTACCGATGCATTTGCCGAGGAAGGAATTATTACGCTCGATGGAGAAAACCGATTAGAGATTCTAGAAAAAATTGACAAAGGGACAGTGATCTTTACTGCGCACGGCGTATCGCCCGAAGTGAAAAGGCGCGCCCGCGAAAAAGGGCTTGTCACGATCGATGCGACATGTCCAGACGTGACAAAAACCCATAACTTAATTAAAGAAAAGCTGGCGGACGGATATGAAATTATTTATATTGGCAAAAAGGGCCATCCCGAACCAGAAGGAGCGGTCGGCATTGATCCGACGCGCATCCATCTTGTCGAAACGATGGAAGATGTGGAACGTCTAACGATTGAAAACGACCGCATCATGGTGACAAACCAAACAACGATGAGCCAATGGGATGTTGCCGATATTATGGCAAAAGTAAAAGAAAAATATCCACATGTCGAAATGCATAAAGAAATTTGCATGGCAACCCAGCTCCGCCAAGAGGCAGTGGCGGAACAGGCAAAAGACGCCGATGTCACAATCGTTGTTGGCGATCCAAGAAGCAACAACTCCAATCGCCTTGCGCAAGTATCGGAAGAAATTGCTGGCACGAAAGCGTACCGCGTTGCCGATGTAACAGAAATTGATATTAATTGGATTAAAGATGCAAAAAAAGTAGCCGTTACAGCAGGAGCTTCAACACCAACTCCGATTACAAAAGAAGTAATCGATTTTTTAGAGCAGTTTGATCCAAATGATCCTAATACATGGAAACGCGAGCGGAAAGTACCGCTGCAAAAAATTTTACCGAAAGTAAAAGCAAAAAAAGAATAAAACAATAGCCGATATTCGTTTAGCGAATATCGGCTATATGTTTATACGAACGTAAATGGATCGGTATGCACTTTCGAAATGCAGACGGTCGTTGCAAACTGATGTTTAGCAAACGCATTTTCTAAAAAGCGAGCGACCCCTTGTTTCATTACTTTCTCCACATTATGTCCCGGATCCACGATATTTAGCCCAAGCATCATTGCATCGTGCGCAACATGATAATATACATCCCCCGTCACATAAACATCAGCGCCGGCTAATTTTGCTTGTGAGATATATTTATTTCCATCACCGCCAACCACTGCGACTTTTTGAACCATATCTTGCAAATGGCCAACAACACGCACTGCCGGAACGTCCAACGCTTTTTTCACATGCTCTGCAAACTCCCCAAGTGTCATCGCTTCCGGCAAGCGGCCAATTCTTCCTAATCCGAATACTTTTCCTTTATTTTCAAGCGGATATATGTCATACGCCACTTCTTCGTACGGATGTGCTTTTAACATCGCAGAAATAACCTTGTTTTGCAAGGAAGCCGGGACAATCGTTTCAATACGCACCTCTTCCACTTGCTCTAGTGTCCCGGATTTCCCGATAAACGGATTCGCCCCTTCTAGCGGTAAAAAAGTACCGATACCGCGGCCGTTGAACGTACAATGGCTGTAGTTGCCGATATGGCCTGCCCCCGCGTTACCGATCGCCTCACGAACAAGGTCGGCATGTGTCTCCGGAACATAAACGACTAGTTTTTTCAGCGGCTCTTCATACGTCGGAATCAATACATCTACATGCTCCAGCCCCAACGCCTCCGCTAACCAGTCATTTACCCCTCCATTGGCGATATCTAAATTCGTATGAGCAGCATAAATGGCAATATGATGTTTCATACATTTTTCAATGATACGTCCTTGCGCTTGATCAGTAATGATCTGCTTTAGCGGACGGTAAAGCGGTGGATGGTGCGCGATAATAAGATCTACCTCTTCCGCTACAGCCTCATCGATTACTTCTTCTAAAACATCCAAGGCAATCATTACCTTTTTGACTGGTTTATTTAACGTTCCAATTTGCAAACCGATTCTGTCGCCTTCCATCGATAAATGTTTTGGTGCAAATTGCTCAAATAATTGAATGATTTCATGACCGCTTGGAATTTTGTTCACCGCAATGCCTCCTCAACCATCTTCATTTTTTTCTCTAGTTCTCGTTTTTTTGCGACGGCAGACTCTGTTTCTGCCTTTTCATTTAATTGGCGGTAAATCTGTTTCCAGTGAGCAAGTTCATGACGCCATTTTTTTAAAAACACATCATTTTTTTCTTTCAATAAAAACGGGCCTAACAATAATTCCGTCTCTATATTTTCATATGGCCTTTTTCCATCGCCTTTTTCAGCAACAAGCACTTCATAAATTTTCCCCTCTTCTTCCAATATGCGCTCCGCAATCAGTTCCCAGTCATGGTCCAGCAGCCATTTGCGCACAATATGCGCGCCGACATTCGGCTGCAAAATCAGCCTCTTTACGCCGAGAAGTTTGTCTTTTCCAGCCTCTAAAATGTTAGCAATCAATGTGCCTCCCATACCGGCAATCGTAATACAGTCCACTTCGCCAGGTTTAATCACTTCCAATCCATCGCCTTTTCGCACAGAAATGACGTCTTTTAGTCCTGTCCTTTCGACTTGTTGTTTGGCGGAGCGAAGCGGACCATCTGCTACTTCGCCCGCTACCGCTTTTGTAATATATCCATGCAAATATGCATAACACGGCAAATATGCATGGTCTGAACCGATATCAGCTAGCTTTGCACCTTTTGGAATGAAAGAGGCAACTGTTTCAAGACGTTTGGACAGACGAAATTCATTCACCTTTTCTATTCACATCCCTTTCACTCTTCTGTATATTGTATCATAAACAAAAAATCCCTTCACCTAAGGCAAAGGGATTTTTTGTTTATTTCAGCTTAGAAAGCCATTTTGCCATTTCATCCGCTTTGTCCGGCGGAACGAGGCCTCCAGGCATGCCGCCGCGGCCATTTTGGATCACGTTTTTAATTTCGTCTACTGAAAGCCGTTGGCCCACACCTTTTAATGCCGGACCAGCACCGCCTTCATAATTTTGTCCATGACAGCCGCTGCATGTTTGTTGATAAAGTTCTTCTGGATTTGCCGCAGCCGTTTGCTCTGTTTTCTCGCCGCCTTTTTTCTCTTTTGCAAGTTCCTTTGCATCGCCGAGCCCCTTAAATGAAAGCCCAAGAGTAAGTCCGATCCCAATCAGCATAATGATGAAAAATGGGATTAACGGATTTCGATTCATTTTTTTACCTCCCTTATGTATAACCATTGTTCAGCAAATGTAACCGCTACAAACAATTTTATTTTACTGTAAATTACCGCAAAGGAAAAGCCCCTAATCTCATTCTACGACAAAATTGCCAAAAAGTTAAAATAAAAGAAAAACAATTAAAACTCCTATTCCGATTACACCGGATATAAACAAATAAAGAAAACGGAACCGCTTTCCTACGAAGATCCATAATAAACAATTTACGAAAACAATCGATGCAATAACCGCTTTTTGTTTCGGAAAATAATATTCGCCAACTTCGATCGATGCAATAAGAAAAATGAACGCACCACTAATAAGCGGGATATGAACAATATTTCCTTGTCCCTTCCACATCCATGCAGCTATGACGCATATAAAGAAAAAAAGAAATAAAAGGGGCATTTGCAAAACGAATGACAATTCAGTAAAATAAATGACAAGAGCATTTGCTGGCAACAATAGACAAATGAATGCCACTAAAAGGAAACGGATCATCCCCCGTTGACGAGTTCGGAGGATGTCGCTTGGGCATTTTTTATACTCGCCCTCCGTATATAATGCCAGCAAATAATCGCAATATTGCTCTGGAAGGAGGCGAGAACGTTTCCAATATTCAATTTCCCGTACAATAATTTCGCGCCTTTGTTTGTTCATAATTAATCGGCCTCTCGAAAAGGAAAGGAAAAATAGTTTACTTCTCAAATAGTACAAGAAGTAAACTATTTAGAAAGTGGTTACTCTAAAAAGTCTTTTAACCGTTTGCTGCGGCTTGGATGACGCAACTTGCGAAGCGCTTTTGCTTCAATTTGACGAATGCGTTCGCGGGTAACACCAAATACTTTTCCGACCTCTTCGAGCGTCCGCGTACGACCGTCGTCTAGCCCAAAACGCAAACGAAGCACGTTTTCTTCGCGGTCTGTAAGTGTATCTAATACATCTTCTAGCTGTTCCTTTAACAGCTCGTAGGCCGCATGCTCGGATGGCGATGTCGCTTCTTGGTCTTCAATGAAATCACCTAAATGTGAATCATCTTCTTCGCCAATTGGCGTTTCAAGAGAAACTGGTTCTTGGGCGATTTTTAAAATTTCGCGCACTTTTTCTGGAGTTAAATCCATCTCTTCAGCGATTTCTTCTGGAGTTGGTTCACGTCCAAGATCTTGAAGTAATTGCCGTTGCACGCGAATAAGTTTATTAATGGTTTCCACCATATGCACTGGTATACGAATGGTCCGTGCTTGATCAGCAATCGCACGCGTAATTGCTTGACGGATCCACCATGTTGCATAAGTGCTAAATTTATATCCTTTACGATAATCAAACTTTTCGACTGCTTTAATAAGCCCCATATTTCCTTCTTGAATTAAGTCAAGAAATAGCATGCCGCGACCGACGTAACGTTTAGCAATGCTAACAACAAGACGAAGGTTTGCTTCTGTTAAGCGGCGTTTTGCTTCTTCGTCGCCTTGTTCGATTCGTTTCGCTAGTTCAATTTCTTCTTCAGCAGACAGTAGTGGAACGCGCCCGATTTCCTTTAAGTACATGCGCACAGGATCGTTAATTTTTACGCCAGGAGGAACCGATAAATCATTTAAATCAAATTCTTCTTCTTTTGATAAATCATCGATATCAGGATCAGCGTCTAAATCAGATTCACTAATGACTTCGATTCCTTGATCAGCTAAGTATTCGTAAAATTCGTCCATTTGGTCAGAATCAAGATCAAAACCGGATAAACGTTCAGCAATTTCTTCATATGTTAAAATACCGCGTTTTTTACCAAGCTCTGTCAGCTGTTCTTTCGCTTGTTCAAATGTTACGTCTGCATCGGCTTGTTTTGAACGAGCTGGTTTTTCAGCCATTTCACTACCTCCTTTAACTTATAACATAATATTACGGAGATGATAACATCTTTTTCATTTCGATGATCTCTTTTGCAATGCGCGCAGCAGTTAAAAAGTCTTTTTTTCTCTCTGCTTCAATTTTTTCTTGTTCTTTTTCCTTTAGCTTTAACCATTTTGGGTGATTCAACACATGCCGCATATAATCGTTCAGTTCCTGATTGGAAATTTCATCAGTGATCAACAATAGCGACAGTTCTGTCACAAGAGGTTTCAAATCATCAGGAAGACGCGAAAGCAACAAACTGACATCAGGCTCATTCCCTTCTTCGTAAAATGCGTAAATATAAGCAGCAATCGCCCGATGTTCTTCGATATTGAATGCCCCTGCAATCGTCTGCTGAACAATCATAGCCACATCACGACTGCGAAGCATATGGGCAAGCAACATTCGTTCAGCATTTTGAAAGGCAGGAAGAAGCTTCTTTTGTAGCGGCGGTCTCGGCGCCTCTTTGCTTTGCGCATTGTTAGAATGTATTTTATTATTTCGATGACGATTCAACTGCTCTTGCAAAGCAGATAACGAAAGGGAAAACTCGTCAGCCAACTGCCGTAAATAGTAATCCCACTCGATGGGATTCGATAATTTGCTAATTTCTTGAAGTACTTCTTCAATGTAGCGAATTTTATCATTTTCATTTTGCAAGTTTTTTCCCTTGCGAAAATACATCATTTTAAACGCCATCAGCGAACTGCTGGCATCAATAATATCACGGCGAAATCGATCTGAACCATATTTCTTTATATATTCATCTGGGTCAAGACCGTCGGGAATTGTTGCAATTTTCACATGACAGCCTGCATCTGCTAACAGCTCCGCTGCGCGGAATGTCGCTTCTATTCCTGAAGCATCACCGTCATAGCAAATAATAACGGTATCGACATTGCGTCGAAGAATACGCGCGTGCTCTTCCGTTAACGCTGTTCCCATCGTTGCTACTGAATGGGCAATGCCTGCTTGCACAGCGGAAACGACATCAGCAAATCCCTCTAATAAAATGGCTTCTTGATGTTTTCGGATATGTAAACGCGCTTGATGAAAATTGTATAAAATTTTTCCTTTATGGAAAATGGGTGTTTCCGGACTGTTCAAATATTTCGGCTGACCTTCTCCAAGAAGTCTGCCCGAAAAACCAACAGCATCTCCATGATGATTATGAATCGGAAACATAATTCGATGACGAAAACGGTCAAAATAGCCACCGCCGTTTTCTTTTCGAATAATTAACCCGGCTTTTTCCATCAGTTCGAGCGAAAAACCGCGCCCTGATAAAAGTTTGACGGCAAAATCCCATGAATCAGGGGCATAGCCGATTTCAAATTGATCAATAATTTCCCTTGTCCATCCACGCGCCTGTAAATAATCAAAAGCTTCCTGTCCTTCCTTTGTATTTACAAGCAAATGATGGTAAAATTTTTTCAGAAGCTCATGCGCTTCTACCATTATTTTTGTTTCGCCCGTATCAGCACGGCTTTGTTTATTCGCGTCGTCCAGCTCTAAATCCGCTAAATCGACGTTTGCCTTTATCGCTAATCGTTTTACTGCTTCAATAAAGGAAATTCCTTCAATATCCATTAGAAACGAAAATACATTTCCACCGGCCCCACAGCCGAAACAATGAAAAATTTGCTTTTCTGGGGAAACCGAAAACGATGGCGTCTTTTCCCCATGAAATGGGCATAATCCAAAATAGTTACGTCCTTGTTTTTTCAATTGGACATAATCGCTAATTACATCGACAATATCAACAGCACGACGAATCGCTTCAATCGTTTCCTCGGGAATACGGTATCCCATATAAACAACTCCGTATCTTATTATTCTCGACCTATGTCTATTTTCCTTCGAGTTTCGACAAAATTTTTTCGAAATTTTGCAGAAAAAGGCGACGATCGCGATCAGAAAACCGCTTCATTCCCTTTGGATACACACCTTGCCTTCGCTGTTTTGCTTGAAGATAACGATGATAAAGAGCGCTATCCATCTCTCCTTCTTCGTACACATTTCCACGCGGAGAAATCACATGTACACCACGGTTAACAAGCATGCTTGCCAACCCGATGTCTTGAGTAACAACTACATCTCCTCTTGCGGCATGATTCAAAATATATAAATCCACCGCTTCTTTTTCTGTATCGACATATACCCATTTCATTTTCTGGAAGGGAGAAAAATGATTGTACGAAGAAATAAACACACTTGGTATATTATATTTACAAGCAAGCGAGAAAATTTCACTTTTTATTGGGCAAGCATCCGCGTCCACAAAAACGGTCGGTCTCAATGTCCAGATCTGATTGCTGTCATCATATTGCCAGCTCCGCTTCGGATCAAAGTCAATCGAGCAATCAGATTCACACCTCCTATTATTCTACACCGTTCTCGAAAATCCTTCTTTTTCTCCTATATAATAAACGAATTTTGTCGAAAAAGATTTCTCCTTTCCTATTGACAAGTTGGCTATAAATAGTTTACTCGTTCTTTATGCACTCTAAACCTGCATTGTTCATTTTTCTCGCAATTTTTTATTATAATACAAATGGCGAAAATATGCTATAAAAAAGTAAAAGCACAGTTCACATTATCGTGAATGTGCTATAATCTTCTTTTTTTCATAATAATGTTTGCTGTCTCTTCGACTGCTTTATTGGTTACATCGATAACATCACAGCCAATTTTTTTCACTATCCCATCAAAATAAGCAAGTTCTTCTTTAATGCGATCCATGTTCGCATAAATAGCCTGGTCGTTCAATCCGAGCGATTTTAGGCGCTCACGGCGAATCGAAAGCAGTTTTTCCGGGCTGATTTTTAATCCGAAACATTTTTCGGGAGGTACTTTAAAAAGTTGTTCTGGCGGCTCGACTTCTGGTACGATCGGCACGTTTGCCACCTTCAATCGCTTATGCGCTAAATATTGGGATAACGGTGTTTTAGAGGTGCGCGATACACCGATTAACACAATGTCAGCACGCAAAATTCCCCGCGGATCACGTCCATCATCATATTTCACGGCAAATTCAATCGCTTCAATCTTCTTGAAATAATCCTCATCAAGCACACGCACTTGCCCCGGCTCATATCGTGGCGTCAACTTAAATAAATCGCTCATTTTTTCAATAAGCGGTCCAATAATATCGTACGCCACTACTCCTTCGCGTGCAGCTTCCTCAATAAGAAACTGGCGCATTTCCGGAACAACTAGCGTAAACGCAATAATTGCTTGATTCATTTTTGCTAATGCAACCACTTCCGCTAGCATCGTCTTATCTTCCACATACGGCACGCGCTTTAATTGAATGTGAGAATTATAAAACTGGCTTGCCGCTGCTCTCACTACGAGTTCCGCCGTTTCCCCTCCTGAATCGGAAACAACATAAACAAGGCGCTGATTCATCTTCCTCCTCCTTTTTTGTCCTATAACAAATCGTCTTTCGCTAGCGCAACGAGCGCTTTTGTCATATTTGTTTTCGTTATTCTCCCAATGACTTCATATCCTTTTTCTGTTTTTCGCACTACCGGCATCGCATCAATCTGTTTTTCAATTAATTGTTCCGCTACTTCAATAAGCGGGTCGTCTTTATAACAAACCGCTATATTCGGCATTCTCGTCATAATAATATTGACAGGAATCGTTGTTAACTCCTGTTTGCCAATACTTGCACGCAATAAATCTTTTCTCGATAAAACACCAACTAAAAGCGATTCATCATCGATGACAAATAATGTGCCGACATCTTCAAGAAACATGGTGACAATCGCATCATATACACTGACATTTTCATTAACAACGACTGGGATAGATTGATAGTCACCTACTTTTATCTTTTTTATTTTATCGGCAAGCAGTTGAGATCCGGTTTTTCCTGTATAAAAATACCCTACTCGAGGTCGTGCTTCTAAATAACCAGCCATTGTTAATATCGCTAAATCCGGGCGTAATGTCGCTCTTGTTAAATTCAACTTTTCAGCGATACTTTCACCTGTAATCGGACCATGATCCTTGACAATTTGCAAAATTTGTTCTTGGCGTTTATTCAGTTCGATCGCTGCTCACCACCTTATGAAAAGCTG